>NZ_JAMYSE010000055.1:0-44905 GCF_040321795.1 Mesorhizobium sp. M0244
CGCCCAGCCCGGCTCCCTTGGCCGCGGGGCGGGACCGCCGGTCCCCGGCGTCCCTACCCGCGCGCCGGGGGCCGGGGCGCCCCACACGACGGTGCCGGCGTCGAGCTTGCGCTCGTCGATCGCGACCTGCATGACGATGCCGGTCTTGGGATGGATCGGCAGGAAGGGCGAATAGCTCTGCGCCCGCTCCTCACGCAGCGACGGCAGCATAATTGCCATCACCTTGTCGAAGCGCTCGAGCATCTTGAGCAACGTCGCGTCGAAGCGGCCGGAAGTATAATAGTCGGTCGAGGAAGCGAATTCGTAATCGAAGCCGAAACGGTCGAGGAAAGCGCGCAACCGTGCATTATTGGCGGCGCCGAAGGACGGATACTCGTTGGAGAAAGGGTCCGGTATCCTGGTCAGCGGCTTGCCGAGATAGGCGCGCAGCATGTCCTTGTTAGGCACATTGTCCGGCACCTTGCGCAATCCGTCCATGTCGTCGGAGAAGCACAGCAGCCGCGTCTTGACCTTGTCTTCGGTCAGCACGCGAAAGGCATGACGCACCATAGATGTGCGCGCCACCTCGCCGAACGTGCCGATATGCGGCAGGCCGGACGGGCCGTAGCCGGTCTCGAACAGCACCGTTTCCGGGTAGCCGCTGCTTGCGTAGCGGGCGACGATCTTTTTCGCTTCCTCGAACGGCCACGCCTTGCTTTCGGCGGCGGCGGTAAGGACTTCTGGGCTGAGATCGATCGGCTGTTGTCCGGCCATGATGCTATTTCCTGCAACTTTGCCGGCATCCGTGCCGGCAGCCGCATGCTCTAGACCATGATCCCGAAAAGTGGAACCCGGTTCCGGGTAAGACCATGGCCAAACAAGAAGATAGAGCCATTCCGACACCTCTCGGGGTGGATCAGCTCCAGGGCCTGACCGGAGCGTCAACGATCGCGGCTCTTTTTCCTTGCGGCGCCGGTCCCTCGTTCCTAACTTCGGGACCCATCTCAAGGAGTTGTAAATGCCATTGCCGCCGCACGAAGCCATGATCTACCTGATGGTCATCACCTCGGCGTCAGACCGCGACATGACCGACATCGAACTGGCGCGGATCGGCGACGTCGTTCGATCCTGGCCGGTATTTGAGGATTTCAATCAGGAGCGGCTGGTCGAGGTCGCCCAGGCCTGCCAGAAAATGCTGCATGAAAAGGACGGCCTGGAGGGCGTCCTGGCGCGTGTCGCCGAGGCGCTGCCCGAACGCTTGCATGACACCGCCTATGCCGCCGCCTTCGAGGTTGCGGCCGTCGATCTCGAAATGCGCCTGGAGGAGGTGCGCGTGCTGCAGCTCGTCCGCCGGGAACTCGACCTTGATGCGCTGACGGTCGCCGCCATCGCGCGAGCCGCCAAGGCGCGCCTTCGCACGCTGACCTGAGCCGGCAGTCTAAGCTCAGAAAAAGCTGACCGGAAAATAGCGCAGATAGAACTCGGCGAACGTGCCTTTCACCGAAATTTCCTGCAGCGCGTAGTCGAATGCGGCGGCCAGTGCCGGGTCGTCGGCCCTGGTGGCGATCGCCATGCCCGAGCCGAGATATTCGGGCGCCAGATAGGGGCCGCCGGCAAAGCGGCAGCAGCCCGCCGCATCCGAACCGCCGAGCCAGAAGGCGAAACGCATGCCGTCGCCGAAGGCGGCATCGATCTTGCCGGCTTTCAGCTCGCCATAAAGCTCCTCCGGCTTTGCGAAGGGGACGATTTGGACGTCGCCGAAATAGTCGCGCAGCATCCGTTCATGCGCGGAGCCGGCGATCACGCCGACACGTTTGCTGCGCAGCCTGTCGAACATTGGTTCGGTCAGCGCCTGTGTCTTCAGCATGATGAAGCGTGCCGGAAACTGCAGGTAGGAGCGTGAAAACGCGTATTTCGACCGCGACTCCGGCGTGGCGGCGATGCCGGCAATGATCGCTTCGCCTTCGCCTTTCTGCAGCGCGCCTTCGAGCTCGGCCCAGGGCAGCGCCTGGATCTGGCATTTTTCGGCAATGCCCAGTTCGGCGCAGATAGCGCGCGCCAGATCGACGTGGAAGCCGGACAGCCGGCCTGCCCCATCGAGAAAGTTGAAGGGTGGGAAATCGGTGGTGGTCAGGAATCGCAGCCGCGGCAGCGTCGAAAGGTCCGGCTTTGGCAGCCGCACCTTGGCGTCCCAAAACACCGGCACCTGCGGCTCCGCGGCGCGCGCAGCACCCGCGAGCGATTGCACTCCGATCAGCATCGAGATCAATGAAATGGATATGCACCGAAACGCCACGCGACGACTCCGTCCAGTCTTGCCTCGGCTTTTCGTACGAAAATAACAGAGGCACAACGCTTTTTGGTTTCATCACGGCAATTTAGGGATATTGTTTAGTGAGTTTGCAAGTGACTGCGTGATGCCGGCCGAAGAGGGAGCAGTAGGGCGCACAAAGGAAGCAGCTTTGCAGTCCGGGGTTGATGGCGTAGTGCGGATTGATCACTGCCATTGGTCTCAAGAGCGGAAGGCAACATGGGGTAGATGTTGCGATGGGTCATTTCGATCGCACTCTGGAATTGATAGATCAGTTGCAGCACGCCGGCACCGCGGCGGCGGTCTGCGAAAAGCTGCTGGGGGTAACCAGTGAATTCGGCCTGACGGCGCTGATGGCCGGGACGGTTCCGCAACCTGGCACGCCGAAAAACCAGCAAAAGGACCATGTGCTGCTTTGCGACTGGCCGGCTGAATGGCTTGAGCGCTACGTTGCGCGCAACTACGTCGATCATGACCCCGTCGTCAGTCACATGAAGCAGCTTCAGGCGCCGTTCCAGTGGCGGGAAGCGTCTCAGGGCATCCGCATCGGCAAGAGCGGCGGCGAGGTGATGGGCGACGCCGGCGAATTCAAGCTTCGCGACGGGTTGGCCTTCCCGCTGATCACACTCGATGGCCAGATCGTAATGGTGTCGCTAGGCGGCGAGGCTGTTGAATTGTCGGGCGCCGACTTCGGGTTGGTGTCGCTGGTCTCGACTTATGCGATTGGCCGCGCCATGCAGCTCCACACCATGGCGGGCAAAACCATCGACCACGTCGAATTGACGCCGCGTGAGCGCGAATGCATGCAATGGGCCGCCGTCGGTAAGTCCGAATGGGAGATTTCACAGATTCTCGGCATTTCGGAACACACGTCAGAGAAACACCTTCTTAACGCCAAAAGCAAACTCGGTGCCGTCAATCGGGTGCAGGCGGTCGCGGAAGCGATAAGGCGCGGCTATATTAGCTAGCTCGGCCGTGCCGGCCTAGAAATTCTTGCCTACGCGATCGCGTAATTTTCTCAGGAAAGCACGGCCGTATCTTCCTATTGAACCTAGGAGACGGCAAATGCTTTTTTCCCTCACGACACAGGAATTGATGGAACGCCCCGACCTTTGGGAGGCAGTTCATCGTTTACGCTACAAAGTTTTCGTCGAAGAGATGGGATGGACCGATCTGCAGCGCCCTGATGGCCTCGAGATCGATCAATTCGACCACGATGAGGCAGTGCATCAGATCGTCATCCGCAATGGCGAGCTCGCCGGTTACCAGCGGATGTTGCCGACGACGCGGGCGCATCTTCTAACCGAGGTGCTGGCGGACCTTTATGAGGGAACCCCACCTTCGGGCCCGAATGTCTATGAACTGACCCGCTATGCTGTTGCGCCGGGATTCCGTGACGGCCGGCGCGGGGTGTCGACGGTTGGCACCGAGTTGATTGCCGGCTTCGTCGAGTGGGGTCTGAAGCGCAACGTCAACCAGGTGATTATCGAATTCGAGCCCATGTGGGTGCTTCGCGCGCTGCAGCTGCACTTCCTGGCCACGCCGCTTGGCTACCAGCGCGCCTATGGCAACCAGCAGGTCGTTGCCACACTGCTCACCTTCAACGAGCACACGCTTGAGGTGGTGCGTTCGCGCCGTAATCACTTTGCGCCGGTGCTGGCCAGAGGGTACCCGGACATGCTCGGACAGAGGCGCGCCTCGTGAGATTGGAGAGGGCCATGAACGTTCACTCAAAAACAGAATTCCGCAACCATACGCTGATCGTCACGATATCCTCGGGTGACGGCCGCCCGGTGCTGGACAGGCGGGCCTATGAAAGTTTGGCCACAACATTCCATGAAGCCGCCGTCAACGACGAAGTGCGCGTCATGGTCCTTCGCGGCCTGGCCGGTTGCTTCTGCCTTGGCGGCGATTTTTCCGAATTTCTCGACCCCACCAAACATCAGCGATTGATCGCGGCCGTAACCGACATGTTCCAAACACTGGCGACGTTCCCGAAACCGGTCCTTGCCTGTGTCGATGGCGACGCCGTCGGCGTCGGCTGCACCATCCTGTTCCACTGCGATATGGTGATCGCCTCGAGCAAAAGCACGTTCCGGGTGCCGTTCGTCGATTTCGGCCTGGTGCCGGACGCGGCCACCAGCATCCTGGCGCCGCAGAAGCTTGGCTATGCCGGTGCGTTCCGCTTCTTCTGCCTGGGCGACACGCTTGCCGCCGAAGATGCCAGGGCGCTCGGCCTTGTCGGCGAGATCGTAACGGACGGCAGCGTCGAGGAAGCCACCTTTGCCAGAGCCAGGCAGCTCGCCAAGAAGCCGGTCGCGGCGCTGCTGCAGACGCGCGACCTGCTCAGGGGCGACACTGGCGCGCTCTGCGAGCGCATCGACCGGGAGATATCGCTTTTCCAGCAGGCGCTGCAGGACGACACCACGCTGAAGCGGCTGCAGCGAATTGCCCGGCTGGCGGCATGAGAGCCGCGTATCGATGAGGTGAGCTTATTTTTCGAGGAAAGTCGGCCCTTCGCCGATGATCTTCTTGTCCTCCTTGCCGATGACCTCGAGGTCGCGGCCGTCATACGGCAGCGACAGGAGAATGCGCTGCATGACGGCCAGCCGCGCGCGCCGTTTGTCGTTCGCCCGCACAACGATCCAGGGCGCGAACTCCTTGTGCGTGCGTTCGACCATCAGGTCGCGCGTCTTGGTGTAGTCGTCCCATTTGGTGATGCCGGCGATGTCGATCGGTGAAAACTTCCAGTTCTTCAGCGGGCTCCAGCGACGATCGTGAAATCGCTCGAGCTGCGTTTCCCTGCCGATGTCCAGCCAGAATTTGAAGAAATAGATGCCCTCGTTGCGGATCATCCGTTCGAAATGCGGAACCTCGTCCAGAAACTGCTCGTGCTGCTCGGGCGTGCAGAATCCCATCACCGGTTCAACGCCGGCGCGGTTGTACCAGGAGCGGTCGAAGGTGACGAATTCGCCCGACGTCGGGAAGTGGTCGACGTAGCGCTGGAAGTACCATTGTCCAAGCTCGGTGGGTGTTGGCTTGGTCAGCGCCACGTTGCGCGCCGTGCGAGGGTTCAGATACTGGCGCAAAACGAAGATCGTGCCGCCCTTGCCGGCGGCGTCGCGTCCCTCGAACAGCGAGATCACCCGCTTGCCTGTCGACTGCAGCCATCCCTGCGCCTTAACCAGCTCGATCTGCAGTTGCTCTAGCCTCTCCTCATACTCCTCGCTCTTCATCTTCTTGTCGTAGGGATAGCCGCCGGCGGTCAGCTTGCGGTCCTCGACCCAGTCGGGAAGCGTCGGGGCCTCGATGTCGAACTCCCGCTCCTTGCCGTCGATTGCGATCTTCAGTGGTCCCGATGAGGGTGCAGCGGGGTCTTCCTTGGTGTTTTTCATCGAGACGAACCTTTCCAGCTTCCGGTCTCATGCTATTGGGAGCCTTACTGCATCGGCCCGAAAATCGGAATCGATTTTCGGAAAGAACGATGCAGCAGACTAAAAGTGGTAGAGCGTCCTTTGTGCGTCCAATTGGACGCACGGCGCTCCAGCGCCGGTCCAGCAGGAAGTTATTGAACTTGCCGGCCGACGGAGCGCAGGCGATGGAGCGCAAATGGCCGACATCGGCACAGGGCGGAAAAGCAAGGCGCAAGCCGTCGCCATGCGGCTGTGGAGCAGCCGCTGGCTGCTGGCGGCCGGCTTGCTCGCCGTTCTGATGGTCTATGGTTTTGCAGGCATGTCCGGCTATGTGGTGCTGCTGGCATGCGCCGTACTGGTTGCAGCGGCGATGCTGCCGGCCGGCGTCGCGTCTCAATCCACCGAAAGCGCTGCGGCCATCGAGGCGAGCGGCCTGCAACGGCTTTCCGGCGAATATCTCGCGGCGGCGGTTGCCGATCCGCTGATCATTTTCGATCGCTCCGCCACCATCGTCCATGCCAACGCTGCCGCCTTTGCCGCCTTCGGCGGGATTGCCCCCGGCATGTCGCTGTCGCTGAAATTCCGCGCGCCGGAAATGCAGGCCTTGCTGGACAGCATCCTGTCGGGCAACGTCGCTTCGGACAGCGTCGACTACATCGAAAAGCTGCCTGTCGAACGAGCCTATCGGGTGAGTGCGTCTTCTGTCGGCCATGCCACGGATCTCTACGTGCTGGTGTTCAAGGACCAGAGCGAAGCACGCCGGATCGACAGGATGCGCGCCGACTTCATTGCCAATGCCAGCCACGAGTTGCGCACGCCTCTCGCCTCGATCGCCGGCTTCATCGAGACGCTGCGCGGGCCGGCCCGCAACGACCCTGCGGCACGCGAGCAGTTCCTGCAGATCATGCAAAACCAGACCAGCCGTATGGCGCGTCTTATCGACGACCTCCTGTCGCTGTCGCGACTGGAAATGAAGCCCTATCTCAAGCCGGGAACCGAGGTCGATCTGCGCCAGGCCATCGACAGCGTCATCGATTCGCTTGAGCCGCTGGCCAAGGAAAACGGTGTCGTCATCGAGCGGGATTTCGCGGAAGGGCCGCTCTGCGTGCCTGGCGATCGGGACGAGCTTTTCCAGGTCTTCGAAAACCTGCTGGAAAACGCCTGCAAATACGGCCAGTCGGGTGGACGCGTCGTGGTGTCGATCACGCGCGGCGACGGCGATCCCGAACCGGGCATCGACGTCACCATCAGGGATTTCGGCCCCGGCATCCCCGAAGAACACATCCCGCGCATCACCGAGCGCTTCTACCGTGTCGATGTCGAGAACAGCCGGACCCAGAAGGGCACTGGCCTTGGCCTGTCCATCGTCAAGCATATCCTGACGCGCCACAACGCCAGGCTCTCCATCAGGTCGGAGGTCGACAAGGGTGCGGCGTTCTCGGTTCATTTGCCGGCTCGCTGACACGGTACTATCTAACACATTATGGGTCGTTTCTTTTTTCTGTCATCCGGCTAGCGTATCAGCGGGGATTCGAGGGAGCGACTCAACCAGAAGATCCCGGGAAGGCATTCGTCCATGCAGTCCGTGCACATCGTCAGCGCCTATGACGAAGAGCTGAAATATCTGTCGAAGCGCATCGCGGCGATGGGCGGCCATGCCGAGCGCATGGTCGAGCAAGCGGTCGCGGCGCTGGTCAATGCGGATCCGGGGCTTGCCCAGAAAGTCATTCGAGACGACCTGGTTCTGGATGAGGGGCAGCGCGAGATCGACGACAAGGCGATCATCATCATCGCCAAGCGCCAGCCGATGGCGACGGATTTGCGCGAGATCGTCGGAGCGATCCGCATCTCGGCGGACCTCGAACGGGTAGGCGACCTCGGCAAGAACATCGCCAAGCGGGTGGTTGCCGTCGCCGACGGGCGCCAGCCGAACAGCCTGTTCCGCGGCCTCGAGGCTTTGGCCAATCTGGCACTGACCCAGCTCAAGGAAGTGCTCGACGTCTATGCGTCGCGGTCGGTAGAGAAAATCGGTTTCGTGCGCGACCGCGACGACCAGATCGATGCCATGTACACCTCGCTGTTTCGCGAGTTGCTGACCTACATGATGGAAGACCCACGCAACATCACGCCCTGCACTCATCTCCTGTTTTGCGCCAAGAACATCGAGCGCATCGGCGACCACGCCACCAACATCGCCGAGACGATCTATTATATCGTCACCGGCGATCAGATGCCGGCCGATCGCCCGAAGGGCGACAAGACGGACAAGATTATTCTTCCCGCAACGCTGCCTGCGAAGTGAGTTCTCGAAACCAAGCGTGGTGGCCGCGCTGGATTCGCGGCTTGGTGGAGTGGCTCTCAAATCAGAAAAGCAGCTCCCCTGCTGCTCGACACTGATGCGAATTTCGGATTCGCCACCTGAGAGAAAATTGCGCTAAGCTTTGACGCGCCGACTTCTCAGTTCCGCGATGAAGGCCTGCCTTCAGGAGGCTGCGATGGAATATGTCCGCGAGTTTGCTCCTGCGCCGCCGATGTCGGGCATAATCGCTTGCAGCGTCTATACAGCTGGGCGGCGCATCGCCGACATACCGATCGAGGAAGCCGGCGAATGGGCCGGGAAGCCGGGCCATGTCGTCTGGATCGGACTGCTGGAGCCCGACCGCAATTTGTTGCTTCGCGTCCAGGCGCAATTCCATCTGCATGAGCTGGCGATTGAGGACGCCGAGCATCCGCACCAACGGCCGAAGATCGAGCAATATGGCGATGCCCTGTTCATCGTTGCCCGCACGGCGCAGTTGATCGACAGCCGTGTCACCTTCGGCGAGAC
The DNA here is from genome assembly GCF_040321795.1 of Mesorhizobium sp. M0244. Lineage (NCBI taxonomy): Bacteria > Pseudomonadati > Pseudomonadota > Alphaproteobacteria > Hyphomicrobiales > Phyllobacteriaceae > Mesorhizobium > Mesorhizobium sp. M0244. The sequence continues at coordinate 8,531 of NZ_JAMYSE010000055.1, forward strand.
GCATCTGTTCGTCGGCGCCGGCTACATCGTCAGCGTCAGGCATGGCCCGTCGACCTCCTACGCCGCCGTTCGCCAGCATTGGGAAAGCTGTCCGCATTCCCTCGCCAAGGGCGAGGATTTCGTCCTCTACGCCATTCTCGATTTCATCGTCGACAACTACATGCCGGTGCTCGAGCAGATCGAAAACGAGGTCGAGGCGATCGAGGACAAGGTTCTGCTGAAACCGATGACCGGCTCCGACATCGAGCGGCTTTACATGCTGCGCCGCGATCTCTTGCGCCTGCGTAATGCGGCCCTGCCGCTGGTGGAGGTCTGCCGGCGGCTGACCAGCGCCGATCTGCCGCAAATTCATACAGCCATGCACCCACTGTTTCGCGACGTCACCGACCATATCCGCACTGTCCAGGAAAAGATCGACAGCCTGCGTGAGGTTCTCGCCTTCGCCTTCGAGGCGAGCCTTCTGGTCGGTCAGAGCCAGGAGACGGCGATCTCCAAGAAGCTTGCCTCATGGGCCGCCATCTTGGCCGTGCCGACAGCATTCGCCGGCATCTACGGCATGAATTTCAGCGACATGCCGGAACTGAGGATGGAATATGGCTACCCGGCCGTACTGGCGGCAATCGCCCTGATCTGCACGTTTCTCTACTGGCGGTTTCGCAAGAACGGGTGGTTGTGAATAGTGAATAGTAAATGGTGAATAGTTAAAATCAGTTCACATGTCGGCCTTCGGCCCGGATATCCATTCACCATTCACCATTCACCATTCACCATTCACCATTCACCATTCACCATTCACCATTCACCATTCACCTGCTCCGCCGCCGCTCCGAAGCCGGCTGGAACGCCACGCGGGCGTGGTATTTGCAGTAGGGCCCGGTTTCGGCGGCGTCGTTGCCGCAGAAATGGAAGTCTTCGGAAAGCGGATCGCCATTCGGCCATTTGCAGGTGCGCTCGTTCAGCTCGACGAGTTGCAGATGCCGCGAGATCGGCACGACGACGTTTTCGACCGGGCGGATATAGTGGCGCGACACCGGTTCGGCGTCGAATTGCGCCTTGAGCGCGGTCGCGCCGATCGACGTGGTGACATGGCGCGTAGCGCTTGCCGCCCGCGACACCGATTTCTGGATCGTCGATCCCTGGACCGTCTTCTTCTGGCGTGCCGGTGAGGCGGTCGTGCGTCCGCGGCCGGATAGTTTCAGCCGGTGCACTTTACCGATCACCGCATTGCGGCTGACCCCGCCAAGCTGTGCAGCGATCTGGCTGGCGCTGAGGCCCTCCGACCACAATTTTCTGAGAAGTTCGACTCGCTCGTCAGTCCAGTTCATGAGACCGCGCTCCTGCTGAAATGTGCGGCAATCGGAATCCATTCCCGACCCGGCTTCTGCCGGGCAGACACCACATATATCGGGTGATTAGGTCCGCCGCACGAAATCTAGTTATTTCTCTACTACAATTACCTTATGCGCGGACTCGGTGACAAGAGTCCCGAGGCCAACACGAATCGGTTTTTTCGGTTTTCCCCAACTTGCCCGGTCGCTTATGAGCCGGCGTCCTGCTGGAGGGCTTGCCGCGCTTCCTTGCGCGACCTTTTCGTTGACTTCACGGCCGAAAAACACGATAAGCCACAAGGGCCGCCGCTTTGGCGGCTTTTTGATTTTCCGGTTCCGGAGACGCATATAATGAGCGGTTCGGCGCTTTTCGAGACCTTTGTTCGCGCACCCTTGGCTTTCGACCACGGGGAAGGCACGTGGCTGGTCACCGACAAGGGCGAGCGATATCTCGATTTCGCCGGCGGCATCGCCGTGAATTCATTGGGCTACAGCCATCCGCATCTGGTCGCGGCCCTCACCGAGCAGGCCGCCAAGCTCTGGCATGTCTCCAATCTGTACGAGATTCCGGGACAGGGCCGGCTCGGCGAGCGGCTGGCCGATGCCAGCTTCGCCGACAAGGTGTTCTTCACCAATTCCGGCGCAGAGGCGCTCGAATGCGCCATCAAGACGGCGCGGCGCTACCACTTCGTCAAGGGCCATCCCGAGCGCTTCCGCACCATCACCTTCGAAGGCGCCTTCCACGGCCGCACCCTGGCGACCATCGCCGCCGGCGGCCAGTACAAATATCTGGAAGGTTTCGGCCCCAAAGTCGACGGCTTCGACCAGGTCGGCTTCGACGACATCGACGCCGCCGAAAAGGCGATCACGCCTGAAACCGCGGCGATCCTGATCGAGCCGGTGCAGGGCGAGGGCGGCATCAGGCAAGTGCCGACGCAATCGCTGAAGCGGCTCAGGCAGCTCTGCGATCAGCACGGCTTGCTCCTGATTTTCGACGAGGTCCAATGCGGCGTCGGCCGCACCGGAAAGCTGTTCGCGCATGAGTGGGCGGGTATCACACCCGACATCATGGCGGTCGCCAAGGGCATCGGCGGCGGCTTCCCGATGGGCGCCTGCCTCGCCACCGAGGAGGCAGCGGTTGGGATGACCGCCGGCGTGCACGGCACTACCTTTGGCGGCAATCCGCTGGCGATGGCGGTCGGCAACGCCGTGCTCGACGTGGTGCTGGAAGACAGCTTCCTCGATGACGTCCGGCGCAAGGCACTGCTCCTGAAGCAGGGGCTGGCCGGTGTCGCCGACGAATTTCCGGACGTTATCGAAAGCATCAGGGGCACCGGCCTGATGCTCGGCCTTAAATGCGCGATGCCCAACACCAAGGTCACGGTGGCACTGCGCGACCAGCATCTCTTGACGGTTCCGGCCGGCGACAACGTTATCCGCCTGCTGCCGCCTCTCACCGTCACCGATGCCGAGATCCACGAGGCGCTCGAGCGCATTCGTGCCGGCGCCAAGAGCCTGGCGGATGCCATCGTCGCTGCCGCCGCGAAGTAATCCTGGAATTCCTGATGTCCCTTCGCCATTTCACCGATCTTTCCGCCGTTTCCGAAGGCGATCTGCGCTTCATGCTGGACGATGCGGCTGTACGAAAAGCAAGGCTCAAGGCCGGCGAACGCACCAAGCCGCTCGAAGGCAAGGTGCTGGCGATGATCTTCGACAAGCCCTCGACGCGCACGCGCGTGTCGTTCGACGTCGGCATGCGGCAGCTGGGTGGCGAGACGATCATGCTGACTGGCACCGAGATGCAGCTTGGCCGCTCCGAGACCATCGCCGACACGGCCAAGGTGCTGTCGCGTTATGTCGATGCCATCATGATCCGCACCACCTCGCATGACCGGCTGCTGGAACTGACGGAAAACGCTACGGTCCCCGTCATCAACGGGCTGACCGACGAGACCCATCCCTGCCAGTTGATGGCCGACATCATGACCTTCGAAGAGCATCGCGGTCCGGTGGCCGGCAAGACGATCGCCTGGACTGGCGACGGCAACAACGTCCTGCATTCCTTACTGGAGGCCTCTGCGCGGTTCCGCTTCAAGCTGAACGTCGCCGTGCCCGAGGGCAGCGAACCGGCTCAGAAGCATGTCGACTGGGCGAAAGCCAATGGCGGCAAGCTGAAATTCACCCGTTCGCCCGAGGAGGCCGTTCACGAGGCCGACTGCATCGTCACCGACTGCTGGGTGTCGATGGGCCAGGAGCACCGTGCCCGCGGCCACAATGTCTTCTTGCCCTACCAGGTCAATGCGGCGTTGATGGCGAAGGCCAAACCGGACGCGCTGTTCATGCACTGTCTGCCGGCGCATCGCGGCGAAGAGGTCACCGACGAGGTCATCGACGGGCCGCATTCGGTGGTGTTTGACGAGGCCGAGAACCGGCTCCATGCCCAGAAGGCGGTTTTGGCCTGGTGCCTGGGCGCTTGATCCGGGCCGCCGTGATCCGGGCCGGCCCGATCCGGGCCGCCTTGATCCGGGAGTGCGTGGTGCCTATCTCAGGCGCATCACGCAAATCGAGCGCGTCTCGTCGCATGCGCCCCGAAGGGCGGCATCGCCGCGCCCCGGAGCTTTGTCATGTTGGAAACTCATCAATTGGCTGAATATCAACCCAAGCTCGGCGAATTCGGCTATGCCGGCGACGACCATGTCGTGCCGTTCGAGGTCGGCCCGCTCGACGTGCGCGGCCGCACCGTCCAGCTCGGGCCGATGCTCGATGCCATCCTCAGCCGCCACGACTATCCCGAGCCGGTGGGCCGGCTACTGGCCGAAGCCTGTGTGCTGACGGTACTGCTCGGAACTTCGCTGAAGTTCGAGGGCAAGTTCATTCTGCAGACCCGCACCGACGGGCCGGTCGACATGCTGGTCGCGGATTTCTCCACGCCGCACGCGCTGCGCGCCTATGCCCGCTTCGATGCCGACCGGCTGGAGGCTTTGACGGCCGCCGGCGAGACGTCACCGCAGACGCTGCTCGGCAGCGGCGTCCTGGCGCTGACCATCGACCAGGGCGCCCACACGCAACGTTACCAGGGCATCGTCCAGCTTGACGGCGTCACACTGGAGGAAGCCGCACGGACCTATTTCCGCCAGTCGGAGCAGATTCCGACCGACCTTCGGCTTTCGGTGGCCAAGCTTCTGACGCCCGGCGTCGGCGGTGCCCGCGAGCAATGGCGCGCCGGTGGCCTGTTGGCACAGTTCCTGCCGCAGTCGCCAGAGCGCATGCGCGTGCCTGACCTTCCCGGCGGCGATGGCGATCCGCGTGAGGAAATTCACGACCCGACCGACAATTCCTGGCAGGAACTGCTGGCGCTGCTTGGTACCATTGAACCGACCGAGCTGATCGATCCGACGATCGGTGCCGAGCGGCTGCTTTACCGGCTGTTCCACGAGCATGGCGTCCGCGTCTTCGGCGGCGCGCCGGTCGCCGACCAGTGCTCATGCTCGAGGGAGAAGATCCGCGGCATCCTCGAAGGTTTTTCCGCCGAGGAGATCAGGGACAGCACCGAGGATGGCAGCATTCACGTCGCCTGCGAATTCTGCTCGAAACAATATGACTTCGACCCGGCGGAGTTTGCAGCGGCCGGATGACGGCCGTCAATTGACGGTGCGCCGCGTGCCCGGCAAATCGAGCGAGAAGGCGGGGATGGCGACGTCGAACGTTTCGCCCCGCTTGTTGCGCATTGTGTAGTGCCCGACCATGATGCCGGACGGGGTCGAGAGCGGGCATCCAGACGTATACTGATAGCTGTCGCCGGGGTTGAGTCCGGGTTGCTCGCCGACGACCCCGGGGCCGCGCACTTCCTCGACCTTGCCGGTGCCGTCGGTAATGTGCCAGTAGCGCGACAGAAGCTGCACGAACTCGTCCGACTGATTGTCGATGGTCACCTGGTAGCCCCAGACATAGCGGTTTTGCGGCGGGTCGGAGTGATCCTCCAGATAGAACGGCCTGACCTGCACTTCGATGTTGCGGGTGACGGCACTGTACATAAACTGCTCCAAAGCCATGTAGACGGAATTTTCGACGCTCAGCGCAGTTTGGTCAACGATGCGCGTCGTCTCCTTGCCCGATCTCAAGCGCAGGTGCCGAAAAACAATGTCATTTGAGTGACACACGACAATGATGGTGTGCAGGCTTGTGCCGGGCGACTCAGCGTTCTGTCGAATTGTTGAAAACGGCCGTCATGCGGCCGACATTTCTGGAGTGACCAGATATCGATGGAACCGACGTTCGCAGCCGCCCTCCTTTCCATAGCCCTCCTTCTTTCAAATCTCGCCAGCATCCTGTTAGCTTCGCTGAAGCTGAAGCGACCAGCCAGGATCGCACCGCCCGCCGCCAACGCGCCGCCGGTATCGATCGTCGTCCCGGCGCGCGGCGTCGAGCCGTTTGCCGATGAGACGCTGGAGCGCGCCTTCTCACTCGACTGGCCGCGCTACGAACTCATCTTCTGCGTCGCCCATGCCGACGACCCGGTGGTCAAGCCGATCACCGCCGCAATGGCGCGTTTTCCAGCTATACGCGCCCGGCTGCTTGTCGGCGACGACCGCATCAGCGGCAATCCGAAACTCAACAATTGCGTGAAGGGTTGGGAAGCAGCGCATTATCGCTGGGTCATCCTTGCCGATTCCAACGTGCTTATGCCGAGCGATTATGTCCAGCAGCTGATGGCGGCATGGCGGCCCGATACCGGCCTTGTCTGCTCGACGCCGATCGGCTCGCGACCGGACGGGTTTTGGGGGGAGGTCGAATGCGCCTTTCTCAACCCGCTGCAGGCGCGCTGGCAATATGCCGGCGAGGCGCTCGGTCTCGGCTTTGCCCAGGGCAAGAGCATGTTGTGGAACAAGCCGATGCTCGACGCCAATGGCGGCATCCGCGCGCTGGCCGCCGAGATCGCCGAGGACGCCGCCGCGACCAAGCTGGTGAACCGGCTCGGATTGCGCGTCAACCTTGTCGCCTCGCCCTTCGAACAGCCGCTCGCCCGGCGCACGTTGGGCGAGATCTGGTCCCGGCAGGCCCGCTGGGCACGCCTGCGCCGCGTCACCTTTGCGCTGTTCTTCGCCCCCGAGATCCTGATCGGCGCGGCGCCGCCGCTGGTGCTTGCGCTGATCGCGGCGGCGGATGCCGGCGTCAGCCTACCGGCCACCGCCATTGCCGTGCTGGTCGCGGCCTACCTGCCGGAATGCGCCCTGGCCTCAGCCAAGGGATGGCACCTGTCGCTGCGCACCATCCCGGCGATGATGGCGCGGGACGTGATGCTTCCCGCCATTTGGGCGCGCGGCTGGCTGAGCAGCGCCGTCGACTGGCGCGGCAACGTGATGACCATCCAAACCAAGGCCGTCGCGGAACTGGAAGAGACCCCGTCCGGCGCCTGAGGGCACGTCCCGCTCACCTCTGTTCGGTCAGCCCCTTATCCGGCAGCTCTCAGCGCTTGTTCGATATCTTCGAGCAGATCGTCGGTATCTTCCAGGCCGACGGAAAGCCTGAGCGTGCCCGGTCCGATGCCGAGCTCGGCGCGGGCCTCATCGGTCAAGTTCTTGTGCGTGGTCGTCGCGGGATGGGTGATCAGGCTCTTGGCGTCGCCGAGATTGTTGGAAATCAGCACGATGTCGAGCGCGTTCTGGAAGGCAAAGGCCGCCGGCTTGCCGCCCTTCACATCGAGGCAGATCAGCGTCGAGCCGCCCGACATCTGCTTCTTGACCACGGCCGCTTGCGGGTGGTCGGCGCGGCCGGGATAGATGACGCGGGCGATTTCCGGGCGCTCGGCGAGAAAGTCCGCGATCCGGCCGGCACTTTCCGTCTGCTGTCGCACACGCAGCGGCAGCGTCTCCAGGCCTTTCAGCAGGGTCCAGGCATTGAAGGGCGAGAGGCTGGGCCCGGTGTGGCGGAAATAGTCATGCAGATTCTCGTCGATCCATTTCTTGTCCGACAAGATAACGCCGCCAAGGCAGCGCCCTTGGCCGTCAATATGCTTCGTGGCCGAATAGACGACGATGTGGGCGCCGAGCTGCAAGGGTTTTTGCTGCAAGGGCGTCGCGAAGACATTGTCGACGATCAGCCTGGCGCCGATCGAGTTGGCAAGCGCCGCGACGGCGGCGATGTCGACCACCTCCAGCGTCGGATTGGTCGGGCTTTCCAGGAAGAACAGTTTGGTGTTGGGCTTGACCGCTTTTTCCCAATTGGCGATGTCGGTGCCGTCGACCAGCGTTGCCTCGATGCCGTATTTCGGCGCCAGCGTCTCGACCACCCAGCGGCAGGAGCCGAACAGTGCGCGCGCCGCCACGATATGGTCGCCCGCTTTGGCGCTGCACAGCAGTGCTGCCGTCACCGCCGCCATGCCGGACGCCGTGGCGCGCGCGTCCTCGGCGCCTTCCAGCGCGCACATGCGCTTTTCGAACATGTCGACCGTCGGATTGGCATAGCGCGAATAGATGAAGCCCGGCTCCTCGCCCTTGAAGCGGGCTTCCGCCGCTTGCGCCGTCTCGTAGACATAGCCTTGGGTGAGATACATCGCCTCGGAGGTCTCGCCGAAGCCGGAACGCAGCGTCCCGGCATGCACGAGTGCGGTCTGAGGCTTCCAGTCGCGCTTCTTGATCATTACCCTATCCAAACAACAAAAAACCGGTCGCGAAAGTCGCAACCGGTCCATACGGCCTTGCGGCCAGACGGTCCTTTAGCGACTTGTTTAACGTGGCTGCAAGCCGACCGGCCAAATCACCACGGGATAACGACCCTTTAGACCCGCACCGCGCTTGCGTCAATTGCCGGTATGATTAAGAGGGTTGTACCAAGCAGGTGCCGAAGGCATCCCACGGTTTGTGGCAAGGACCTGCGACAGAACAAGACCTCGCCCGGCGTTCGAGCGGAGCCAGACCCTTGCGGCAGACAGGCATTCTTCCCGATCAGAATATTTCCGCGCTGTTCCAGTCGGGCGCGCTGAAGTCGCCGCGCGCGCTCGATGCCGATCAGATCCAGCCGGCCAGCCTTGACCTGAGGCTCGGCGACAAGGCCTGGCGGGTGCGTGCTTCCTTCTTGCCCGGCCCGGACCACAGGGTTGTCGACAAGCTCGACCGGCTGAAGTTGCACGAGATCAACCTCGCCGAAGGTGCCGTGCTGGAAACCGGCTGCGTCTACATCGTGCCGCTGCTCGAAAGCCTGGCGCTGCCCCCGCATATTTCGGCTTCGGCTAACCCGAAGAGCTCGACCGGACGGCTCGACATCTTCACCCGGGTAATGACCGACCGTGGCCACGAGTTCGACAAGATCACCGCCGGCTACGAAGGTCCGCTCTATCTGGAGGTCAGCCCGCGCACCTTCCCGATCGTCGTGCGCACCGGCTCGCGGCTGTCGCAGATCAGGTTCCGCACCGGCAATGCGCTTTTGTCTGAAAGCGAGTTGCACGACTTGCATCGCGCCGAGATGCTGGTCGCCACCGAGCCGCCCAACATCTCAGGCGGCGGCATCGCGCTGTCGATCGACCTCGACGGCGACAAGGACGGGCTGGTCGGCTATCGCGGCAAGCACCACACTGGCCTCGTCGATGTCGACAAGCGCGCCGCGCAGGATGTCGTCGATTTCTGGGAGCCGCTCTATAAGAGCGGCGCCGGCGAGCTGGTGCTCGACCCGGATGAATTCTACATCCTGGTGTCGCGCGAGGCGGTGCATGTGCCGCCGCTCTACGCCGCCGAAATGACGCCGTTCGATCCGCTGGTCGGCGAATTCCGCGTCCACTATGCCGGCTTCTTCGATCCGGGTTTCGGTCATTCGGCGTCGGGCGGCACCGGCAGCCGGGCGGTGCTCGAGGTGCGCAGCCACGAAGTGCCGTTCATCCTCGACCACGGCCAGATCGTCGGACGGCTGGTCTACGAGCACATGCTGAAACGGCCGCAGGCGCTCTACGGCACCGATCTCGGCTCCAACTATCAGGCACAGGGCCTGAAGCTGTCCAAGCATTTCCGCGCCGCGCGCTGATCTTTCCCTTGCTTCCCTTGCTTGCGGGTTATGCCCGGTTCAAAGCGCCTTCACGGCGACCTTCACCGGCTGCTCGATTTCGAGCGGGTTGCGCAGCGGCAGACCGAAATCCTGCGCCTCGATCTCGAACACGTCGCCGGCCTCGGTCCTGATGCCGTCGGCGAAGGACAGCGTCGCCGTACCGAACATGTGCACATGGACGTCGCCCGGCTGGCGGAAGGCCGAGTATTTGAAGTGGTGATGCTCGAGATTGCTAATGGTGTGCGACATGTTCGCCTCGCCCGACAGGAACGGCTTTTCCCAAAGCAGCTTGCCGTCGCGCAGGATGCGTGAAGCGCCGCGGATGTCGGACGGCAGGTCGCCGATCAGGATTTCTGGCCCGAACGAGGCGTTGCGCAGCTTGGAATGGGCGAGGAAGAGGTAGTTCACGCGTTCGGTGACATGGTCGGAAAACTCGTTCGACAGCGTGAAGCCGACGCGGAACGGGGCGCCGTCGTCGCCGATTACATAGATGCCGGCGATTTCCGGCTCCTCGCCGGCATCCTGGGCGAAGGCGGGCGACATAAGCGCCGCGCCGGGCGCCACTGCCATGGTGCCGTTACCCTTGTAGAACCATTCCGGCTGCACGCCGGTTTGGCCTTTCGCCGGCTTGCCACCTTCCAGGCCCATGCGGAACATCTTCATGGAATCGGTCAGTTGTTCCTCGCCGTCCGTGCTGAGCTTCTTGTGCATTGAATCGCGGGTCGCGGCGGAGCCGAGATGCGTCAGCCCGGTGCCGGTGAGATGGAGATGCGCGGGATCGGGATGGTTGATCGGCGACAGCAGCCGCCCTTTCTTGTAGGCGGCGTCGAGATCGACGGTTTCGCCAAAGCCCTTGCGCTCGATCAGGGCGACGAGCCCGCTGCCGGTGCGGGCGGCTTCCATCGCCAGCGAATAGACGCTGCGCGCGCCGTTGATGACGCGGGTCTTGCCGCCGTTGCGGGCAACGACGCGGATCGTCTCGGCGTCGTCGAGGATCTGTGAGATCAGCATGGTAACCCTCTCTGAATTGCGGGCCTGGTCTGCCTTCCTTGGCAAACCCTACCCTGCGCGGCTCGGACCCTGTCCGCGCCTCGGTTGAAATTCTTCGTCCGGATTGCGCTCGCGGATCAGGTCCCTCGGGGGACTTCTTTGCGCCGCCCGGCAGCGCCGCGATGTGACCCGTATGCCTCCTGGTTGCCTCTCAAGCCTTGTTCTTGTTGTAGACGTCGAAGACGACAGCGCCGAGCAGCACCAGGCCTTTGACCACCTGCTGCCAGTCGACATTGACGCCCATGATCGACATGCCGTTGTTCATGACACCCATGATGAAACCGCCGACCACCGCGCCGATGACCTGGCCGACGCCGCCCATCGCCGAAGCGCCACCAATGAACACCGCGGCGATGACGTCGAGCTCGCTGCCGAGGCCCGCCGCCGGCACAGCCTGCCCCAGGCGCGCCGCGATAATCAGGCCGCCGAGTGCCGACAGCACGCCCATATTGATGAACACCATCAACGTCAGCCGTTCGGTCTTGATGCCCGATAGCTGCGCTGCCTTGGCATTGCCGCCCATCGCATAGATGCGGCGGCCGATCGTCATGCGTTTGGTAACGAAGACGAACAACGCGATCAGCACGCCCATCACCATGAGAACGATTGGCAGGCCTCTGTAGGTGGCGAACTGGTAGACCAGAAACAGCGCCAGCGCGCTGGTCACCAGGGTCTTGACGACGAACAGCGAGAAGGGTTCGGCTTCGTAGCCATGCCGCTCGCGGCTGCGCCGCGCCCTGAGCCCGAAATAGGCGTAGGCGAGCACGGCGACGAGGCCGATCAAGATCGTCGTCATGTGCAGCGTCAGGCCGCTGCCGACAATGGTTTTGCCGGCGGCGTTCACCGTCGGTGGTATCAGCGTCAATGGGCCGATCACGTCCGGAATGAAGCCGGAACTGAGCGCCTTGAAGCCGACTGGAAGCGGCCCCACGGAAGACCCGCCACCCAGCAGCGCCTGGCAGATGCCGCGGAAGATCAGCATGCCCGCCAGCGTGACGATGAAGCTCGGTATTCGGTGATAGGCAATCCAGTAGCCTTGTGCCGCGCCGATTGCGCCGCCCACGATCAGGCAGATGATCGACACTACCAGCGGATTGCTCAAAGGGCCGAGCGGCCAGATGACCATCATCATCGCCGCCAGCGCGCCGATGAAGCCGGCGACGGAGCCGACGCTGAGATCGATATGGCCAGAGACGATCACCAAAAGCATGCCCAGTGCCATCACGATGATGAAGCTGTTCTGCTGCACCAGGTTGCTCAGGTTCACCGGCTTGAACAGCGTTCCGGACGTCGTGAACTGGAAGAACACCATGATGGCTATCAGCGCCAGGATCAGGCCGTATTCGCGCAGATTGGTGACCAGCGCCGAGACGGCAATGCGAGGTGTCTGTTGTAGGTCCTGGGCGACGCCGCTCTGCGGCCCGGGAGCGCTTTCAGTGCTCATGATGCTTTTCCTTCTCCGCGGACGATGGCGCGCATGATCTTTTCCTGACTTGCGTCGGCCGCGGCCATTTCTCCCACGATGCGCCCTTCATTCATGACGTAGATGCGGTCGGTGATGCCGAGCAGTTCGGGCATTTCCGACGAGATGACGATGATCGCCTTACCCTCGGAGGCGAGACGCGCGATGATCGTATAGATTTCATACTTGGCGCCGACATCGATGCCGCGCGTCGGCTCGTCGAGGATCAGTACTTCCGGATTGGCGAACAGCCATTTCGACAGCACCACCTTCTGCTGGTTGCCGCCAGAAAGATTGCCGGTCATCTGGTAGACGCTCGAGGCCCGGATATTGGTCCTGCCGCGATAATCATTGGCGACCGAAAGCTCGCGCAAATCGTCGATCACGCCATGGCGCGACACGCCGGGCAGGTTGGCGAGCGTGATGTTGTGCTTGATATGATCGATCAGGTTGAGCCCGTAGGTCTTGCGGTCCTCGGTAACGTAGGCGATGCCGTGTTCCACCGCCTTGCTCACCGAGGAGACATCGATCGGCTTGCCGTTAAGGAACACCTCGCCGGTGATGCGGCGGCCATAGGACCGGCCGAACAGGCTCATGGCAAACTCGGTCCGGCCGGCGCCCATGAGCCCGGCAATGCCGACCACCTCGCCCTTCCGAACGTTGAGGTTGATGCCCTTGATGACCTGCCGCTCGGCATGGATGGGGTGGTAGACCGACCAGTTCTTCACTTCAAGCACGGTCTCGCCGATCTTCGGCTCGCGCGGCGGATAGCGGTCGTCGAGCGAGCGGCCGACCATCGAGGTGATGATGCGGTCCTCCGAGATGTCCTTCTTGGCCAGCGTCTCGATGGTCCGCCCGTCGCGGATGATGGTGACTTTGTCGGCGACCCGGTTCACCTCGTTGAGCTTGTGCGAGATCAGGATCGAAGTGATGCCCTGCCGCTTGAATTCGAGCAGCAGATCGAGCAGCGCCTGGCTGTCCTTTTCGGACAGGCTCGCCGTCGGCTCGTCGAGAATGAGCAACTTCACTTCCTTGCTGAGCGCCTTGGCGATCTCGACCAGCTGCTGCTTGCCGACGCCGATATTGGTGATCAGCGTGTTGGGGTCTTCCTTGAGGCCGACCTTCTTGAGGAGGGCGCTGGTGCGCGTCTCGCTGGCGTTCCAGTCGATGACGCCGTATCTGGCCTGCTCGTTGCCGAGAAAGATGTTTTCGGCGATTGACAGCATCGGCACCAGCGCAAGCTCCTGGTGGATGATGACGATGCCCTTGCGCTCGCTGTCATGGATGCCTTTGAAATGGCACTCATCGCCGCGATAAATGATCTGGCCGTCATAGGTGCCGGACGGATACACGCCCGACAGCACCTTCATCAGCGTCGACTTGCCGGCGCCGTTCTCGCCGACCACGGCATGGATCTCGCCTTCCTCGACCATCAGCTTGACATTCGACAGCGCCTTGACGCCGGGAAACGTCTTGGTGATGTCGCGCATCTCCAAAATCGTCGATGCCATTGAGAATACCACTCCTGCGAGGTCCGCAAACAATACCGGGCTGGCTCGCCAACGAAAAGGGGCCCTGCCTGCGCAGGACCCCAGGCTTTGTAACCGCGATTACTTCAGTTCTTCGGCCTTGATGTAGCCGGAGTCGACCACCAGTGCCTGGTAGTTCGACTTGTCGACCTCATGCGGCGTCAGCAGGATCGAGGGAACGACCTTGACGTCGTTGTTGTAGGTCTTGGTGTCGAGGCCTTCCGGCTTGCCGCCCGAGAGCACCTTGTCGACGAGCTCGACCGTCGACTTGGCGAGTTCGCGGGTGTCCTTGAACACGGTCGAGTACTGTTCGCCGGCGATGATCGCCTTGACCGAAGCGGTCTCGGCGTCCTGGCCGGTGACAACAGGCCATGGCTGATCGGCAGTGCCGTAACCGACGGCGCGCAAGGAGGCGATGATGCCGCGCGACAGGCCGTCATAGGGCGAGAGCACGCCATCGACGCGGCTGCCGTCCGAGTAGTTGGCGGAGAGCAGATTGTCCATGCGGGCCTGGGCCGTCGCCGCCAGCCAGCGCAGCGTGCCGACCTTGTCCATGCCCATCTGGCCGGACTTCACGACGAGGGTCTTGTCGTCGATCAGCGGCTGGAGAACCGACATGGCGCCGTTATAGAAGAAGAAGGCATTGTTGTCGTCCGGCGAACCGCCGAACAGCTCGATGTTGAACGGACCCTTCTTCTCGGGATAGCCGAGGCCCTTGAGCAGCGATTTGGCCTGAATGACGCCGACGCCGAAATTGTCGAATGTGGTGTAGTAGTCGACATTCCCGGTCTTCTTGATCAGGCGGTCATAGGCGACGACGACGACGCCGGCGTCAGCCGCCTTCTGCAGTGCGTCCGACAAGGTCGTGCCGTCGATCGAGGCGATGATCAGCGCCTTCGGGCCCTTGGTGATTTCGTTTTCCAGCTGGCTGAGCTGGTTTGGAATGTCGTCCTGCGCGTATTGCAGGTCGACGGTGTAGCCGAGAGCCTCGAGCTGGGACTTGACGGCGTCGCCGTCATTGATCCAGCGCTGCGAGGTCTTGGTCGGCATCAGCACGCCGACCAGACCTTCGCCTGCCTGCGCAGGCAGCGTCATGGCCGCGATGCCAAGGGCCGCCACGGCGGCCAGTGTCTTGATGATCTTCACATTAACTCTCCCTGGTTGATGGACGCGTACCCTTGGGTTTCGTGGGCCGCGCAATCGTGCAGGAGCGCCAAACGCGCCGCTGCCGTCAATCGATCTCCGGTATCCTCCCAATCGGCCCCGAAACTCTGGTTTCAATCGACACGAGTTTTCCCCCGTCACCGATCGTCAAGTCTCAGGACGCGCGAAGGGTGTGTCGCTTTGCCATAACTGTCAAATGCGATCTTTGATGGTTGCTATATCGAAACTGATATGGCTAAAGCTAGTGGCGACGCTGCCGGATGACTGGTCGGGCGCGGGGTGTGGGAATAAGGAAAATCATGGCAGCGCTGCGAAATCCTGCTGCAATCTCAGCTGGTTACGATGAGGTACCGGGAGAGGGCGGAACCCTGCTGCGCAGCGGCTTGAGCCTGCGCCACATGCGCATGATCGCAGCCCTCGACGAGCACGGCCGGGTGAGCGCCGCGGCCCAGGTCATGAACATCTCGCAGCCGGCCGCTTCGCGCATGATCGCCGAGATGGAGGCGGTGCTCGACGTCAAGCTCTGCGAAAGGCTGCCGCGCGGAATCACGCTGACGCCCTATGGCAAGGCGCTGGCACGGCGTGCGCGGTCGATCCTGCTCGAGATGCGCGAGGTCGATCGCGAGATATTCGAGCTCAAGGCGGGCAAGGGCGGTTCGGTGTTCCTGGGTGCCGTCACGGCGCCGGCAATCGAGCTGGCGGTGCCGGCCATCCGCGAGATCCGCCGCCTCTATCCGCGCATCGAGATCACCATGCAGGTCGAGACCTCGAACGTGCTGGCACGCGAGCTGATCGCCTCCCGCCACGATTTCATCATCGCCCGTATCCCCGACGACCTCAATCCGCGGCTGTTCGAAGCCCGTGTCATCGGCGTCGAAAAGGCCTGCCTGATCGTGCGCCGCAGCCACCCGCTGACCAAAGGCAAGGCGGTGCGGCTGGAGGAGACCGCCGCCTATGACTGGGTGTTCCAGTCGGGCGGCTCGCCGCTGCGCCAGGCGATGGAAAGCAACTTTTTGAACCGCAACATCGCGCTGCCGGATCGCATCCTCAACACCAGTTCGCTGCTGTTGACGCTCGTGATGGTCGCGCAATCCGACGCGATCGCGCCGGTGTCGATCCAGGTCGCGAAATTCATCCAGAACCCGGAAGGACTGGCCGGCGCCATCGACGTCGTCCAGACCGAGTTCGACATCGAGGTCAGGCCCTACAGCCTAATCACGGTGAAGAACCGCGCGCTGTCGCCGGCCGCCAAGATGCTGCACGATTTTATTCTGCGAGAGGTGGGCTAGGCGAGGCGCTGCAGGGAGATTGCGCCTGCCAGACCCCTAAGACATGACCAGAAAGGCCCGCCAGCATGGAACACCGATGCACGTCGGCAACTGCCCGAGTGATGCTCGAAAAAAGCCCGCCAGCAGAAGCCAGCGGGCCAAAGGGTAGACATTCCGGTTGGGGTCATTTCAAGCCCCGCCGACTTCAATGTGGGATATTCCATAAGCTGGCACATCGTCCGAACAGATGAAGGCCGGCAAACCGCGGACAACATGGGCTGTAAAACCGCTGGTTTTCAGCGCTCACCAAATCAGGCGCAAAGCCTCGTGGCACAAGCTGGAGCGGGTAGCGGGAATCGAACCCGCGCGTTCAGCTTGGGAAGCTGACAAGCTACCATTACATCATACCCGCGCTGTTCCTCCGATATCATGGCCCGACGCCGATGCGCAATCCGATTTGAGGAGGCGCCTTGATGCAGCGCGGCCAACTGCGTATTTCTGGGCATGTGCCCGAATCGTGGCACCCGACTGTGGAGACAGGCCTTGTCCGCACTGAACCGCTTTCTCGGCGATACGCCGCTCCGGGTGATCCTGAAGCTGCTCGTCGTGTCGTTCCTCGTCGGCCTCGTCATGAACGCCTTCGGCTGGTCGCCGATGGATGTGCTCTACGGCATCCGCAAATTCTTCATCGACCTGTGGAACCTCGGCTTCCACGCCATCGACCGCTTCCTCGGCTATATCCTGCTTGGTGCTGCGATCGTCGTGCCGGCCTTCATCCTGCTCAGGATCGCCAACTACCGGAAGTAGAGCATGATCCCGAAAAGTGGGAACCGGTTTTCGGAAAAGATCATGCTCAAACAAAAAGGCTTCACGCGTAGCCAGCAGCCACCTCGAACAGGATGGCGTGGCGCGCCGCCAGTGCTGCGACATCCGTCGAATAGCCGCCGCCGATGACGCCGCAAACCGGGACGCCGAGCGTGCGGAAATGGCGGATCACCATATCGTCGCGGGCGCGCAGCCCGTCATCCGTGAGCGACAGCCTGCCGAGCCGGTCCTCGACATGGACGTCGACGCCGGCATTGTAGAAGACGAGGTCCCAGCGCCTTCGCCCCGACAGCTCCGGCAGGATGGCGCCCAGCCGCTCCAGATAGGCTGCATCGCCGGTGTCGTCGGGCAGGGCAATGTCGAGGTTGGAGGCGATCTTGCGCACTGGGTAGTTGCGGTCGCCATGCATGGAGAAGGTCAATACGCGCGGCTCGTCGCCCAGAATGTCGGCCGTGCCGTCGCCCTGATGCACGTCGAGGTCGACAACCAGGATGTTTTGGACAGCACCTTCGGCGAGCAGCACCAGCGAGGCAACGACCACGTCGTTGAAGGTGCAGAAGCCGGCGCCTTGCGCGCGCCGCGCATGATGACTGCCGCCGGCCGTGTTGCAGGCGATGCCCTTCAGCAAGGCCAGCCGCGCCGCCAGCACCGTGCCGGCCGTGGCGAGCTGCGCCCTCAGCGAAACCCGCGGTCCTATGGGAAAGCCGATCTCGCGCTCGATCTTTGCCGGCACTTCGCAGGCAAGCACCTGGTCGACATAGTCGGCCGCATGGGCAAGCTTCAGCCAGGACCCCAGCGCCGGTTCGGGCACGTTGAGGGCGTCCGGCCGCGCCAGACCGCGTGCGCTCAAGGCTTCCATCAGCAGCGGATATTTGCTCATCGGGAAGCGGTGGTTGACGGCGAAACCGGCGTCGTAGTCGGGATGATGAACGATCTGCAAGGGCATGGGACGGCCGGTGCGCCGGAGGCGGGTTTCGGTTGACCATACGTGGTGGATGGTTGCGTGAGGTCCGGAAATTGCGGCACATCGGCTAGCCGATCAAGTCGCAACAGGGAGCAACACGCGTTTGGAGCAGGCTTTACCCACCAAAGCCCACGTCACCGAAGCCAGGGCCTTCGTCGTCACCAACCGCTCGGTGCTCGCCATCGCCGTGCCGATGACGCTTGCCTATCTGACGACGCCGCTGCTGGGTCTGGTCGACACGGCGGTGGTCGGGCAGTTCGGCGACGCCGCCCTTCTCGGCGGCCTGGCGGCCGGCGCCCTGATATTCGATGTCGTCTTCACGACCTTCAACTTCCTGCGCTCCGGCACCACCGGCCTCGTCGCCCAGGCCTTCGGGCGCGGCGATGCACTGGAGGAGCAGGCGGTGTTCTGGCGCGCCGTGCTGATCGCGGTCGTCGCCGGCATCGTGCTTGCCGCACTTGCGCCCCTGGTTTCCACTGCCGGGCAATGGTTCATAGGCGCCGAACCGCGCGTTAGCGCCGCGATGGACGTCTATATCCGCATCAGGATGCTCGCAGCACCGTTCTCGCTGATCAACTACGCCATCCTCGGCTACGTGCTCGGGCGCGGCGAGGGCGGGCTCGGGCTGATGCTGCAACTGGTGCTCAACAGCATCAATATCGCGCTCTGCTTCCTGCTTGGCCTGAAGCTCGGCTGGGGCGTTGCCGGCGTCGCCTGGGCGACGCTCACCGGCGAATTCGTCGCCATGCTGCTTGGTCTTGCCATCGTCGGCCGGCGCTTCTGGGCGGCGCCCAGGCTGGCGCGCCATCGCGTGCTCGATCTGCCGGCATTCCTGCGCATGATGTCGCTCAATCGCGATATCATGATCCGCTCCTTTTCGCTGCTCGCCGCTTTTGCGCTGTTCACGCGCCAGGGCGCGCAGTTCGGCACGCTGACGCTGGCCGCCAACGCCGTGCTGATGAACCTCTTCCTGGTTGCCGGCTATTTCCTCGATGGTTTCGCCACCGCTGCCGAACAGCTCGCCGGGCGCGCCATCGGCGCCCGTGCTGCCGTGGCGTTTGACCAAGCGGTGCGGCTGACGCTGCTCTGGGGGCTCGGCCTGGCAGGCGTGGCGACGCTTGTGTTCCTGCTGGAAGGCACCGATCTGATCGCCCTGATCACGACGTCAACAGACGTCCGCGCCATCGCCGACATCTACCTGCCTTGGGCGGCGTTCACCGCGCTCAGCGGCGTGTTGGCCTTCGAGATGGACGGGGTGTTCATCGGCGCGACCTGGTCGAGCGACATGCGTAACATGATGCTGCTATCATTCCTGGCGTTCAGCGCCGCGCTGCTGATCCTGGCGCCGGCCTTCGGCAATCATGGCCTGTGGGCGGCGCTGCACGTGTTCCTGCTGGTGCGCGGCTTCAGCCTGCTCGCCATATTGCGGCTGCGGGTGCGCACGGCCTTTAGCTGATCCTAAAGCGGTTTCGCCGCCCATTGATCGAGGCGATTGTCGCGAAGCTCGCGCAGCGACTTCAGCCCTTGACTGTCCATGAAACGGACCATGCCGGAAAGAATACGGCCCGGCAGCGCAGGCCCGGCATAGATCATGCCGGTATAGAGCTGCACGAGATCGGCGCCGGCACGGATCTTTTCCAGTGCCGTCTCGGTGGAATCGACGCCGCCGACGCCGATGATGGCGGGGTCCGGGCCAAGCAGTTTTCGCATCCTTGCCAGCACCATGGTCGAGCGTTCGAACAAGGGTTTTCCCGAAAGTCCGCCCGCCTCGCCGGAAAGGCCAGCGCTGCGCAGGCCGGCTCGCGCAATCGTGGTGTTGGAGACGATGACGCCGTCAACTCGCTTGTCGGCGATCTCGGCGGCGATGTCTTCCAGTTCGGCCTCGACCAGGTCCGGCGCGATCTTGAGGAAGACGGCCGGTTTTGCGGATGCCACCGCACGCGCTGCCATGACACGCGACAGGAGTTCGCCGAGCTGCTCGCGCGCCTGCATGTTGCGCAGGCCCGGCGTGTTCGGCGAGGAGATATTGACCGTCAGATAGCTGGCGTATCGGGCAAACCGGGTCACGCCGCGTTCATAGTCGCCGATACGATCGGCGCTGTCCTTGTTGGCGCCGATGTTGACGCCGACGATGCCGGCGCGGCCCGTGCGGGCGGCAAGGCGCCTTTCGGCGGCGTCGTGGCCCTCATTGTTGAAGCCCAGCCGGTTGATCACCGCCTCGTCCGAAGTCACCCGGAAAATGCGCGGCTTCGGATTGCCGGCCTGCGGCAGCGGCGTGATCGTGCCGACCTCGGCGAAACCGAAGCCGAGGCCGAGCAGCGCGTCCGGCACTTCGGCATTCTTGTCGTAGCCGGCGGCCATGCCGAGCGGGTTCGGGAAATCGAGCCCGCAGACGCTGACTTTCAGCCTCTCGTCCTTTGGCGGACGACCGGAGACCGGCAGGCCGCATCTAAGCGCGGCAATCGACAGCCCATGCGCGGTTTCGGGATCGAGCGTGAACAGCAGTTTTTGGCCGATCCGTTCGAACGCGCTCATTCGGCCTCCAGCGCCGGGAATTCATGCCGGCCGTCGGCGCCGAGCGGCAATACATGCACCGAAACGACGGCCTCGAGATCGAGCGGGCCGTAGAGATGCGGGAACAAGGCGCCGCCCCGCGAGACCTCATATTTCAGCGCATCGCCGAGGCGCGCTCCATCGATGGCGACCAGGAGCAACCCGCTTTGGCCGGCGAAATGTTTGGCTGCCGTTTCCCGAACCTGCCCGGCGGTGGAAAAATGGATGAACCCATCGGCGACGTCGATCGGCGCGCCGGTGAAGCGGCCTTCTCTTTCAGCCTCGCGCCACAGCGCCTCGGGAACTATCTTGTAGATGATCTCGGACATGGTTGCGCTATAGTCCGAACAGACCATGCGGGGAAGGGCAGGCCAGAGTTCTTCCCCATTTCGGGCGCAAACTGTGATAGATTGCGCCGAATGGCTCATGGAGGAAAACATGCGTCTGCACCAAATCTTGATCCCCGCAGCACTGGTCTCGCTCGTCGCGGCATCGGCCTTTTCCGAGGAAACCGACCGCTACCGGCTGGAAAAGTCGGCCAATGGCTATGTCCGTATGGATACGCAGACCGGCGCCATGTCGCTCTGCGAGGAGCGTTCCGGCCAGCTCGTCTGCAAGATGGCGGCCGACGAGCGCGCCGCCTTCCAGGGCGAGGTCGACCGGCTGCAAAGTTCGGTGAAGGCGCTCGACGAGCGCGTCGCCAAGCTCGAAAATTCGCTTGCCGCCCGTTTCGAATCGACTTTGCCCAGCGAGGAGGATTTCAACAAGACGATGGGCTACATGGAGCGCTTCCTGCGCAGCTTCATGGATATCGTCAAGGACATGGACAAGGACGACGACGGCGCCAAGCTCAATTCGCAAAAGACCTGAGGACCTGGAATCGCCTACGGCATGCCGCTCGAAACAGCTGGCGTCGCCGCATAAGTTCAGGTCCCGTAAGGCGGAAATCGCCTATGGGATTCGGGGAGGAATACTACTGTTGGGCTACACATTCGTCATTGCCGACGATCACCCGCTTTTTCGCGGTGCATTGAGGGAGGCACTCGCCGGCATCGGCAATGTTGCCGCCATACACGAAGCCGGCGATTTCGAAAGCGCCAAGGCGCTGGTCCTGGCCAATGAGGATGTCGATCTGGTCCTGCTCGACCTGTCGATGCCGGGCGCAAGCGGTCTTTCCGGCCTGATCTCACTACGCGGCATCCATCCGGCGGTGCCGATGATGGTGGTCTCGGCGCATGACGATCCGGTGACGATCCGGCGTGCGCTCGACCTCGGCGCCTCTGGCTTCATCTCCAAATCGGCCAGTATGGAGGAGATCCGCAGTGCCGTGCAGTCGGTGCTTGCCGGCGATATCGCCGCGCCCACCGGCATCGATCTCGGCGTCGAGCGCGATCCCGAGATTTCCGACCTGATCAAGCGGCTGCAGGCGCTGACCCCGCAGCAGACGCGCGTGCTCGGCATGCTGGCGGAAGGGCTGCTCAACAAGCAGATCGCTTATGAGCTCGGCGTCTCCGAAGCGACAATCAAAGCGCATGTCTCGGCCATCCTGCAGAAGCTTGGCGTCGACAGCCGCACCCAGGCGGTGATCCTGCTGTCTAAGATCGGCAGCGACCCGGTTCAGGCGGCCGGATAGACTATGATCCCGGAAAGTGGGAACCGGTTTTCGGACAAGATCATGGTCAAAAAGAGTACTTCCTACTCGGCCGCCGGCGCCAGCGGCCTGACCCTGGCCATCATCGAGCGCAGCATCGCCGGTTTCAGCGGTTTGCTGATCACAGGCACGTCGAGCCTGCCGGCAGCGGCGCGAACCTCGCTGGAGCGGTCGGCGGTGACCAGCACGGCCGGCAGGTCCTCGCCATGGATCGCACGCAACTGGGCGATCAATTCGAGGCCGGTCTTGCCGTCGAGATGATAGTCGGCAAGCACGATGTCCGGCCGATGCATGCCGGAACTCTCGAGATCCTCCGAACCGGAAAGCGTGTCGACGCTGCAGCCCCAGCCCTCGAGCAGCAGCCGCATGCCGTCGAGAATGCGGGCGTCGTTGTCGATGCAGAGCACATTGAGCCCGGCAAGCGAGGCCGTGGCGCGGCCAGGCGCCTTCGCCTCGGCCTCGCGCCGCGGTGCCTGCGCGGCCGCCACCGGCAGCAGGACCGAAAAGCGCGTGCCCTTGCCGGGGTTGGAGAAGATCCGGATTTCGAGGCGCAGGACGCGAGCGATGCGGTCGACGATGGAGAGCCCCAGGCCAAGGCCTTCCGCCTCGCGCACACCCTCGTCGAGCCGGGTGAATTCGCGAAACACGGTGTTGAGCTTGTCGCCGGCAATGCCGATGCCGGTGTCGATCACCTGTATTTCGGCCAGTTCGCCGCGCCGCCGCACGCCGACCAGGATGCGACCATGGCGCGTGTACTTGATGGCGTTGGAGATCAGGTTCTGGATCAGGCGGCGCAGCAGATTGCGGTCCGTCATCACGCTGAGCGACGACGGCATGATCGAGAGTTCGAGCTTCTTTTCGGCAGCAAGCGGCCGGAAGTCGTTGCCGATCTGGCGCAGCAGCCCGTCGAGGCCGAAGCTCGTGTCGTCCGGCTTCATCGCGCCGGCATCGAGGCGCGAAATGTCGAGCACCGCGCCGAGGATCGTCTCGACCGATTCCAGCGACGATTCGATGTTCATCGCCGCCTTGCCGGCGGGTCCCTTGCCGGTCTTTTCGATCAGCGACGAGCAATAGAGGCGGGCGGCGTTCAGCGGCTGCAGGATGTCGTGGCCGGCGGCGGCAAGGAAGCGCGTCTTGCCGAGATTGGCCTCCTCGGCCAGCATCTGCGCCTGCGCCAGCTCCTCGTTGACGCGGGTGAGCTCGGCGGTGCGGTTCTTCACTCGCTGCTCCAGCGATTCATTGGCGCGCTTCAGCGCCAAATCCTGCTCGACGCGTCCGGAAATGTCGGCATAGGTGGCGACGATGCCGCCGTCCGGCATCGGATTGGAGCGCAATTCGAGGATGCGGCCGCTGGTCTTCAGTTCCATCTGCCACGGGCTGACGAAGCTGGTCAGGCGGTTGAGCATGGTGACGCGTTGGTCGGCCGGTATGTCGCCGCGCTCGGCGAGATGGCGCAGGATACGGTCGAGCGAGACGCCGACCTGGCCCATCTCGTCGGGCAGGTCGAACAGCGCCCGATATTGTCGGTTCCAGCAGATCAGGCGGAAATCCCTGTCGAAGACGGTGATGCCCTGTTCCATCTGGTCGAGCGCGATCTGCAGCAGGTCGCGATTGTGCTGCAGCGCCTCGGTGGCATCGTCGAGCAGGCGGAAGGCGTCCTTGGATTCGCGGTCGTTGCGGCGCAGCAGCAGCGACAGGATCAGCCGCGCTGAAGAGGAGCCGACGGCGCTGGCCAGAAGCTGCTCGGAGAAGCGGATGACATCCATGCTGGCCTGTTCGTTGCCGTGCAGTGAAGTGCCGCTGCTTTTCTCGAATGACTGGAAGGACCGCTCGGTGCGTTCGACACCGAGATAGCGCGCGATGGTGTCCTTGAGGTCGTTGACGGTAATGGTGGTGCGGAAGCGGCGCAGGCTCGGCAACGGCCCCGCCTCGCGCGGCACGAAGATCGATGCCTGGATGCGTTCCAGCGGCACCGACGCCCGCGACAGCGAGCCGAACACAAAAAACAGCGTGTTGATCGACAGGCTCCAAAGCACGCCATGGTTCAGTGGCTCGGCGACGGTGCCGAACAGAGCCTGCGGCCGCAACGCTTCGAAGCCGAACAGGCCGTGGACGAGGATGCCGGTATCCGGCGCGACGAGCGAGGGAAGCAGCAGCGTGTAGCTCCAGACGACGATGCCGGCGACCATGCCGAGCGCGGCTCCCCTTCCATTGGCGCCGCGCCAGATGAGCCCGCCGACCAATGCCGGCGCAAACTGCGCGATCGCCGCGAACGACATCAGGCCGATCGAGGACAGCCGCGCGTTGTTGGTGCTCTCGCGGTAGTAGAGGAAGGCGATGAACAGCATGATGAAGATCGCCGCCCGTCGCACATTGAGGATGAGCGTCGACCAGTCCTCGTTCTCGGAGGTCGTGGTCCGCAGCAGTCGCCGCACGAACAGCGGAATAATCAGATCGTTGGAGATCATGATCGACAGCGCGACGCTTTCGACGATCACCATTGCGGTCGCCGCCGACAGGCCGCCGATGAAGGCCGCCATGGCCAGCACGTCGTGGCCGCTGAACAGCGGCAGCGACAGAACGTAGAGGTCGCTGCTGGTTCTCGTGCCGACCAGCGTCAGGCCGGCCAGCGCGATCGGCAGCACGAACAGATTGATCGCTACCAGATAGAGCGGAAACACCCATGTCGCGGTGCGCAACTCGGCCTCGCTGCGGTTCTCGACGATGGTGACGTAGAACTGGCGCGGCAGCATGATGATGGCAAAGCCGCTCAGGCATGTCAGCACCAGCCAGGTGGCGAGCGAGGTGTTGTAGCCCATCGCCTGGCGCACCTGCGTGTTTTCGGCGAGCCGGTCGAACATATCGCCTGGCCCGCCGAAGATCAGAAACGTGACCATCAGGCCGATCGCCAGGAAGGCGGCGAGCTTGACCACGGTTTCGACCGCCACAGCAAGCACCAGCCCGTCCTGGTGCTCGGTGGCGTCGGCGTGACGCGTGCCGAACAGCACCGCAAACAGCGCCAGCAGCATGGCAACGACCAGCGAGATGTCGCTGACGAACGGATCGAACGACGGCGGCGAACCGGTATAGTGCTCGACCATCAGGCTGACCGAGCCGGAGATCGCCTTCAATTGCAGCGCGATATAGGGCACCGCGCCGATGGTGGCGATCAGCGTGGCGATCGCCGCGACAGCGAAGCTCTTGCCGTAACGGGCGCCGAGGAAGTCGGCGATCGAGGTGATCTTCTCGGTCTTGGCCAGCCTGACGATGCGCTGCAGCAGCGGAAAGCCGAACACGAACACCAGAACCGGGCCGATATAGATGCCGAGGAATTCGAGGCCGCGTTCGGAGGACAGCCCGACCGAGCCGAAGAAGGTCCAGGAGGTGCAGTAGATGGCGAGACTGAGCGCATAGATGAAGGGCCGGGCGCGGCCGGGCCCCGATGACGTCGAGCGCCGATCGCCCAGGCTGGCGATGGCAAACAGCAACGTCACATAGGCGATCGCGATGATGACGATGAACCAGCCCTGCACGGCTCGAACTTCCTCCCTGCGCCGACTTTTTCATCCGGCCCTGCAGACGCAATCACAGCTTGGCAATCAAGTCCATCGCCGCTTTCGGCGTATTATATCGGCTGCGTCGGGCAATCGTGACCGGCTGAAATCGGCTTTTGCTCCTGTCGCAACCGCAGGTTTTTGCTATTCTGCCCGCCGGTCGATGCCGAGGGCGTGGACGGCAGCACGGCCGGTCAGGACAAGGAGGGTCGAATGCTGAAAGAGTTTCAGGAATTCATTTCCAGGGGCAATGTGATGGACCTGGCCGTCGCCGTCATCATCGGCGCTGCCTTCAGCAAGATCGTCACCTCGCTGGTCGATGACATCATCATGCCGATTGTTGGCGCGATCTTCGGGGGGCTGGATTTCAACAACTACTTCATACCGCTGTCTTCTGCGGTGAATGCAACCTCGCTGGCTGATGCAAAGAAACAAGGCGCTGTCTTCGCCTATGGCAGCTTCATCACCGTGGCGCTGAACTTCCTTATCCTCGCCTTCATCATCTTCCTGATGATCAAGGCGGTGAACAATCTGCGCCAGCGGCTGGAGCGTGAAAAACCGGCTGCCCCGGCCGCTCCGCCGCCAGCCGACATCGCGCTGCTCACCGAAATTCGCGATCTCCTCGCCAGAAAATAGCGCCTGCGAGAAACTTTCTGGACCAAAACCCCGGTCGCTGGCGGCCGGGGTTTTCTGTTTTCGTCCGCCCTGAAACACGCTAGCAGTCGAGCAAACGAAAACGGACCTATCCATGACCCTGATCGATACCCTGCGCGCCGAAGCTCGGGCGGCGCCTGAAAGCGGCATTGTCGCCGTCATGAACCGCGGTCGCGGCCGCGACGGCATGATCCCACTCTGGGCCGGCGAGGGCGACCTGCCGACGCCTGCCTTCATCACCGATGCCGCCGCCAAGGCGATGGCTGGCGGTGAAACCTTCTACACCTGGCAGAGGGGCATTCCTGAACTCAGGCAAGCGCTCGCCCGCTACTACACCAGGCATTTCGGCAAGACTTTCGCCGACGAGGAATTCATCGTCACCGGCTCCGGCATGCATGCCATCCAGATGGCCATCGATGCGGTGGCCGGCAAGGGCGACGAACTCGTCTATCTGTCGCCGGCATGGCCGAATTTCGCCGCCGCCGCCGGGGTCGCGGGCGCCGTTCCAATCGCGGTCACGCTCGACCAGTCGGACAATGGCTGGTCTTGCGATGTCGACAAGATCGCAGCGGCGATAACGCCACGCACCAAGGCGCTGTTCGTCAACACGCCGTCCAACCCGACCGGCTGGACCGCCGACAAGGAGACGCTGCAGGCTATCCTCGACCTTGCCCGCGAAAGGGGCCTGTGGATCATCGCCGACGAGATCTATTCGCTGTTTCATTACGGCCACGGCCGCGCGCCCTCCTTCATCGACATCATGGCCGATGAGGACCGCATCCTGTTCGTCAATTCCTTTTCCAAGAACTGGGCGATGACCGGATGGCGCATCGGCTGGATCAAGATCCATCCCGCCTTGCAGCAGGTGTTCGAGAACCTGGTCCAGTATTCGACTTCCGGCGTTGCCCAGTTCATGCAGCGCGGCGCCGTCGTTGCCCTCGATGAGGGCGACGCCTTCATCGTCGAGCAGGTGGAGCGGGCGAGGGCGGCGCGCGACCTGGTCTGCGGCATTCTCGCCGAAACCGGCAGGGCGCGGTTCACCGTGCCGCAGGGCGCGTTCTACCTGTTCTTTGCTGTCGACGGCATCACCGATTCCCGCGCTGCCGCCTTCGACATGGTCGACCGCGCCAATGTCGGCCTGGCCCCCGGCACCGCCTTCGGCCCCGGCGGCGAATCCTTTCTCAGGCTATGCTTCCATCGCCGTCTCGACCAGCTCGAGGAAGCGGCACATAGGCTGGCGAAATGGATGAAGGCTGTCTGAGCGACTTCGCTCCGGCGACCGAATGGTTGTCTGAGCAGAGTTTCAAACGGGTTTTCACCCGCCCGACTTCGGCACCAGCAGCGGGATGACGCGGTCGCTCTTGGCCACCGAAGGCCGGCCGGCAGAAGCGTAGGGAATCCCCAACGCGTCCCACGTCTCGACCAGCGCGTCCTGCAGGGACGCGATCAGCGCGTCCGAATGGAACGGTGTCGGCGTGATGCGCAGCCGCTCGGTGCCGCGCGGCACCGTCGGGTAGTTGATCGGCTGGATATAGATGCCGTGTACGCCGAGCAGGCGGTCGCTGGCCATCTTGCAGAGCTCGGGATCGCCGACCAGCAGCGGCACGATGTGGGTAGGCGATTCCATCACCGGCAGGCCGGCCGCGCCAAGCACTTCCTTGGTCCGCGTCGCCTGACGCAACTGCGCGTCGCGCTCGGCCTGCGAGCGCTTGAGATGCCGGATCGAGGTGGTCGCCGCGGCGGCGACAGCCGGCGGCAGCGCCGTGGTGAAGATGAAGCCCGGCGCATAGGAGCGCACGGCGTCGATCACGGCACTGGTGCCGGTAATGTAGCCGCCAAGCGTGCCGAACGCCTTGGCCAGCGTGCCCTCGATGATATCGATGCGGTCGGCCAGCCCTTCGCGCTCGGTGATGCCGCCGCCGCGCGGCCCGTACATGCCGACGGCATGGACCTCGTCGATATAGGTCATGGCATTGTAACGCTCGGCGAGATCGACGATCTGCTTGATCGGCGCGATGTCGCCATCCATCGAATAGACGCTCTCGAAGACGATCAGCTTGGCACGCTCGCGGCCGGCCGCCTGCAGCAGGCTTTCGAGATGCGCGACGTCGTTATGGCGGAAGATCTTCTTCTCGGCGCCCGAGCGCCGCACGCCCTCGATCATCGAAGCGTGGTTAAGCTCGTCCGAGATGATCAGGCAATTGGGAAGCAGCTTCGCAATGGTCGAGATCGACGCCTCGTTGGAAACGAAGCCGGAAGTGAAGACCAGCGCGGCCTCCTTGTCGTGCAGGTCGGCAAGCTCCAGTTCGAGCTCGACCAGCGGGTTGCTGGTGCCGGAAATGTTGCGGGTGCCGCCGGCCCCCGACCCCATCTTGCCTGCCGCCTTCTGGAACGCGGCAATGACGTCGGGATGCTGGCCCATGCCGAGATAATCGTTGGAGCACCAGACGGTGATTTCTTCGGCGCGGCCATTGGCGCGCCAGATGGCGCGCGGGAATTTCCCCACGATACGCTCAAGGTCGGCGAAGACGCGGTAGCGACGCTCTGCATGGAGCTGGTCGATCGCTTCCTCGAAAAACCGCTGATAATTCATGTCGCCTTCCCAATTTTGCGCGGGATCATAGTCATTGGCCTATTCGGCGTCCACCGGGCCCTTTTGGTCAAAATGCCACGCCCCAAGCCTGTTCCTAACGACCACGGAACGTGGCCTATTCCCTCGATGTGGATCAATCTTGTTTCAGGACAATGCCACGCGCCAATGAGACTGGTTACCGCAGATTGTAATGGCCTGGCGGCAGGTTTTCCAGTACGGCGACGATTGAGACAGTTCCGATAAATCATGAATAGCGAGGATGCGGATGACGGTTTTGGTGACAGGCGGTGCCGGCTATATCGGCAGCCATATGGTCTGGGAGTTGCTGGACACAGGCGACAGCGTCGTCGTCCTCGACAGGCTTTCGACCGGCTTTGAATGGGCGGTGGCTCCGGAAGCAAAGCTCGTCGTCGGCGACGTCGCCGACAAGGAATTGGTCGCCTCGATCATTCGCGACAATAAGGTCGACGCGATCATCCATTTCGCCGGCTCGATCGTGGTCCCCGAATCGGTTGCCGATCCGCTCGCCTATTACGAGAACAACACCTGCAAGACGCGCACCCTGATCGAAACCGCGGTGCGCGAAGGCGTGCCTAATTTCATCTTTTCCTCGACCGCCGCGGTCTATGGCGGCGCCGGGTTGGAGCCAGTGCGCGAGGATGCCCGGCTTGCGCCGGAATCGCCCTACGGTCTGTCCAAGCTGATGAGCGAATGGATGCTGCGCGACGCGGCCATTGCCTATGGGCTGCGCTATACGGCGCTGCGCTATTTCAACGTCGCCGGCGCCGATCCAAAGGGCCGCACCGGCCAATCGACGCCGGGTGCCACGCATCTGATCAAGGTCGCCTGCGAGACGGCGCTCGGCAAGCGCCCCTTCATGCAGGTGTTCGGCACCGACTACCCGACGCCGGACGGCACCTGCATGCGCGACTATATCCATGTCAGCGACTTGGCGGCGGCGCATCGGCTGGCCCTGCAGCGGCTGCGCGCCGGCGGGCAAAGCCTGGTCGCCAATTGCGGCTACAGCCACGGCTATTCGGTGCTCGAGGTCATCGACAGCGTACGGCGCGTCTTCGGCCATGATTTCGAGGTGCGGATGGGCGAACGCCGTCCGGGCGACGCCGCGGCGGTGGTCGCCAATTCGGAGCTGGCGCGCGGCGAACTCGGCTGGACCCCGCAGCGCGACAACCTCGACCAGATCGTTGCCGATGCGCTTGCCTGGGAGCGCATCCTGACCAGCAAGAATTCGGCTCTGGGCTGAGCGCGGGCTCTCCGCAAGGGCTCGTCGGCCGCATGCAGAAGCGCTATTGAGGCCTTCACGGCTGGGCGTGGAGCGTTCGTTTGGGGGCGGCATGAAAATATCGGTGCTTGGAGCCGGCGTCGTCGGCACGGCGGCTGCCTATTATCTGGCCAGCGACGGCCATGAGGTGACGGTGATCGAGCGCCATCCGGCACCGGCGCGCGGCACCAGCCAGTCGAATGCCGGCCTTGTGTCGCCCGGGGACGCCACCGCCTGGGCCTCGCCCGCCGCATTGAAGACGTTCCTGCGCGGCCTCTACAACCACGATCTCGGCATCAAGGTGCGGCTGCGCTTCGATCCTTATTTCTTCGCCTGGAGCCTGCGTTTCCTGCGCCAGTGTACGCATAAGCGCATGCATGCCAACACCGAGATCAAGCTGCGGCTGGCGCTTTATTCGCGCGACTGCATCAACGCCATCTCCGCCGAGACCGGCATCCACTATGACGAACGCAAGAAGGGCATTCTGTATTTCTTCCGCTCGCAGCAGAGTTTCGATACCGGCACCGACAATTACCGCTATCTCGCCGAACATGGCCTGCCGATCGAGATCGTCGGCCGCGACCGGCTGGTCGAGCTTGAGCCCGGCCTTGCCGGCGCCAAGGACAAAACAGCCGGCGGCGTTTATTCGCCGATCGACCAGACCGGCGACTCCAGGCAGTTCACGCGGAACCTCGCTGCCTATGCCGCCGAAAAACTCGGCGTCCAATTCCTCTACGGCACCACTGTCGAAGGCCTCGATATCGAGGGCGACCGAGTGCGCGCGGTCATGACCTCGGCCGGCCCGGTGACCGGCGATGCGGTGGTGATCTCGATGGGGCCGGAGAGTGGCCTGCTCGGCCGCCGCTACGGCATCGACCTGCCGGTCTATCCCGTGAAGGGTTACACCGCGACCATCCCGCTGGAGGACGAAAGCAAGGGGCCGACCATGGGCGGCGCCGACGAGGATCGGCTGATCGGCTATTCCAGGCTCGGCAACCGCTTGCGGCTTTCCTCGACCGCGGAATTCACCGGCTTCGACCGCAGCCACCGGCCAAGCGATTTCGCCGCCATGTTCAAGACCGGCAAGGAGCTTTTTCCCGGGGCATTCGACGAGAGCAAGGCCGAGCTCTGGGCTGGACTTCGCCCGATGATGCCGAGTTCGGTGCCGGTCATCGGCCGGGCTCGGTACGAGAATCTCTACCTCGATACCGGCCACGGCCATCTCGGCTGGACTATGGCGTGCGGCTCGGGAATGTTCCTCGCCGACATAGTCGCCCGCCGCAAGCCGGAGATCGATCCACAAGGGCTGGTCTACGCCGGCTAGCAACGGCCTGAACCGCTGGGCGCCATGATCTCGACGGTCAGCCTTGCGCAGCGACTGCCGCCTGCCAGGAGCGCGCGTAGCTCGCCCAGCTTGGATCGGCCGGTGGCTCGGTCCTTTCGCCTCTGTCTTGCGCCGTCCCTTGGTCCGACGCCAGCAAGGCGGCGCCGATGCTGGTGCCGGTGGCGGCCTCGGAGGCAATGACACCACACGCCGTCGCCGCCGCCAGCATGCGGGTGAACAGCCGGTTGCGGGCAAAGGGCCCCTCGACGATGGTGGGACCGTCCGCGCCGATCAGATCGAGGCTCGTCGCGGTCATCAGCGCCAAATAGAAGGAGATGGCAGCAAAGCGCTGGCCGTCGGTCATACCTTCGGCATTGAGCCACGCGGCGGCGTGATGCGGGAACGGCCCCGAACCCTGTTGGGTCGAAGGCAGCAGCGAGGTCTTGCGCGCGAGCACCGCGGCGACATCGTCTTCGGTCCAGTCCTCCGATTGGCCTTCGGTCAGCAGGGAAAACTCGCGGCCGCCCATGAAGCGCGCCGACGGCACGGGATCGCCGAGCGCGTCGACATTGACCAGCGTGTCGCGCGCCGGGTCGAGCAGGACCTTGCTGCCGCCGACGGCCATCGACACCACCCAGGTGCCGGTCGAGACGACGGAGAAAGGCGGTTGGTCGGACAGGAGATGCGGCAGCAGCGATGCGTTGGAATCATGCAGGCCGCAGAACACCGGCGTTTGCGGATCGAGTCCGGTTTGCCGGGCGAGGGCAGGCAGGATCGGGCCCAAGCGGTCCTTCGCCGGCCGTACCGGCGCCATCAGGCCGCGCCATTCCAGCCGCTCGACCAGCGAGGAGAAATCCGCTTTCCACGGATTCCATAGATCGGTGTGGCAGCCGAGCGAGGTTACCTCGCTGGCGGCGACGCCGGTCAGGCGCAAGGCCCAGTATTGCGGGTACATCAGGATCGCGGCGGTTCTTGCGAAATCCGCCGGAAAGCGCTTCTGCTGCCAGAACAACTGCGCGCCGAGATTGAGGCCGACCGGCAGGCGCGGCGTTCCGGTCTCGGTGAAGGGCGGGCGGATCGCGTCATAGTCCCTGGCGAGGGCGTCCGGCCCGTCGAATTCATAATCGAGCACCGGCAGCGCCAGTTCGCCTGATGCGTCCACCAGCACGCCCGTTGCGCCATGGGTGGTGATCGATATCGCATCGATGCGCTGCTCGCGATCGATCTCGGCTAGGCTGCCGAGGATAAACGCCCACAACCGCTTGACGTCGTGATGCGGGTACGGGCCTTGTCGAACAGGCTCGTTCGCCACCCGGCGCAGCGCCACTTCGCTTGATGTGGCAAGATCGACCAGCGCCACCTTGGCGTTGGTTTTGCCGATATCGATGACGGCGACGTGTTGGATATCAGTCACTCCATTATGCAACATCGTCACTAGCGGCGCTGCCCCACTGGCTCTTGTCGGGCCTGATCTAGGCAAAGCGCTCTCGCCGCACGCGCCGCCACAGGATGGGCAGCGCGATGACGATGATCAGCAACAGGCCGATGAAGATCGACATGACGATCCCCGGCACGTTGAGCAGGCCAAGGCCGAAGGTCACCAGCCCCATGATGAAGGCGGCGAGCACGACGCCCAGAATGCTGCCTGCGCCGCCGAGGATGCTGACGCCGCCGAGCACCACCATGGTGATGACTTCCAGCTCGTATCCTTGCGCGATCGACGGCCGGGTCGAGCCGAGCCGCGAGGTGATCAGCACCGAGGCGATGCCCGCCATCAAGCCGGTCAGGCAAAACAGGATGAATTTGATGCGGCCGACGCGCACGCCGGAAAACTGCGCCGCGACCGGGTTGTTGCCGATGGCAAAGACCCGACGGCCGAAGCTCGTCCGGTGCAGAAGGAACCAGTAGACGACTGCTGCGATCAGGAAAAGCGTCAGTTCGAACGACACCACCCACCAGACATAGCCCTGGCCGAAGAAGGCGAAACTCGAGGGATAGCCCTTGTAGGCCTGGTCGCCGAGAATGATGAACGCGATGCCGCGAAACAGGCTCATCGTGCCAATGGTGACGACGATCGACGGCAAGCCCAGCCTGGTGACGAGCAGCCCGTTGAAGGCGCCGCAGCCGAGCCCGACGACGATGCCGATTGCCACCAGGGTCGGCGTGCCGGCGCCGGCCTGCACCGCCATGCCCATCATCGTCGAGGCCAGCGCGATGATCGCGGCGACCGACAGGTCGATCTCGCCGGAAATGATCAGCAGCGCCATGGCCAGCGCGATCAGCGCCTTTTCGGTGAAGTTGAAGGTCAGGTCCGACAGCGACCACGCGTCGAGGAAGTAGGGCGAGGCAAAGCTGTTGACGGCAAAGATGGCAACCGCCACGACGACCAGCAGCGCCTCCCATGAGAAGATCGCCGACGTCAGCGGCTTGTCGAGCCGGTCGGGAATATGGCGTGGGGCAGGGGTATCGGTCATGCCGCTTCCGCCTTCTTGAGGATGATGCGGCCCTGCCGGCGCTCGCCGCGCGCGTTGAGCACCACCGCCAGGATGATGGCGCTGCCCGAAATCGCCATCTGCCAGAAGGGCGAGATGTTGATCACCGGCAGCGCGTTGGAGATGATGCCGAGGAACAGCGCGCCGAGCACCGCGCCGCCGACCGAGCCGATGCCGCCGGCGATCGAGATGCCGCCGATGACGCAGGCGGCGATGATGTTGAGCTCATAGCCGTTGGCGACCTCGACCGAGGCGATGACGTAGCGCGAAATCCAGAGATAACCGCAGAGGCCGCCGATCATCCCCGAGATGCAGAAGACGATGAATTTCGTCCGGCCGACATCGATGCCGGCATAGACCGATGCGGTCGGGTTGACGCCGATGGCGTAGATCGAGCGGCCGAGCGCGGTGCGTGTCATCACGAGGAAGAACAGGGCGATGACCAGCAGGGCGATCCATGACAGGATCGGTATGCCGAGGAATGCCGCGCGCTGCAGGCCGATGAACTCAGGGCTCATCTGGTCGGCATTGACCCAGGCGCCGCCTGATATGACGAAGGTGGCGCCCCGGTAGATGGTAAGCGTGCCAAGCGTCACCACGATCGAGGGAATGTTCAGCCGCCACACCAGCAGGCCATTGAGGGCGCCGAGCACCAGCCCGACAAGAAGTGCCGCGACGATCAGCAGCGGGATCGGGATTGCCGGATGCGCGGCGTTCAGCATCGCCACCACCATGCCGGTGAAGCAGAGATTGGATGCCATCGACAGGTCGATCGAGCGGGTCAGGATGACAACCATCTGGCCGAGCGCCAGGATCATCAGGATTGAGGTGTCGTTGAACACCTGGCGCAGATTGCCGGGAGCGGCAAAGCCCGGAAAACGCATCGAGATCAGCCCGATCAGCACGGCGATTGCCGCGAGCAGCCAGACCTCGCGATATCTGAGAAATGCCTTCATGCCGCGATCCCCGCTGCCGTCCTGACCAGCGTTTCTGCGTCGAGGCCCTTGTTGTCGTAGACCGCGGCAATGCGGCCCTCTCGCATGACGACGACGCGGTCGGACATGCCGAGGATTTCCGGCAGTTCGGACGACACCATGATCACCGACAGGCCCTGCGCGACGAGTTCGGCCATGAAGCCGTGCACGGCTGCCTTTGAGCCGATGTCGATGCCCTTGGTCGGCTCGTCCAAAATAATCACCTTGGGCGCGGTCGCCAGCCATTTGGCGATGACGATCTTCTGCTGGTTGCCGCCCGACAGCGTGCCGACGTCCTGGCTGAGCGAGGAGGCGCGCAGGTCGAGCCGCTCGGTGTAGGAGCGGGCGAGCGCGAATTCCTCCGCCAGCCGCAACATGCCTGACTTGGAGGTGCGCTTGAGCGAGGGCAGCGAGACATTCTGGAAGATCGGCAAGCCGATCACCACGCCTTGCTTGCCGCGCTCCTCCGGCACGTAAACGATGCCGGCATCGATCGAATCCGCCGCCGATTTCGGCGCGATCGCCTTGCCCTCCAGCGCGATCGTGCCGCGGCTGGTGCGGGTGATGCCTGATATCGCCTGCATCACCTCGCTGCGCCCGGCGCCGACAAGGCCGTAGAAGCCGAGGATCTCGCCTCTGTGCAGCTCGAAGCCGATATCGTCGAACTCGGTCGGGTGCGACAGGCCGGAGACGGCAAGCACCGGCGCGCCGATCTCCGCCTTGCGCTGCGGGAAGATGTGATCGACGGCGCGGCCGACCATCATGCGCACGATCTGGCTCTGGCCGGCGTCCTTGATCAGGCCTTCGCCGACCATCTCGCCATCGCGGAACACGGTATAGCGGTCGGCGATACGGTAGATCTCATCGAATTTGTGGCTGATGAACAGGATCGCCTTGCCGTCGCTCTTGAGGAATTCGATCAGCAGGAAAAGCTCTTCGATCTCCTTCATCGAAAGCGCTGCCGTCGGCTCGTCCATGATGACGATCCGCGCGTCGATCGACATGGCGCGGGCAACCGCCACGAGATGCTTGTTGGCGATGCCGAGGTCCTTCAGCCTGGCGTCGGCGTCGATATGGCCGGCGCCCATCGTATCCAGCACCTCGCGGGCATTCTTGCGCATCGTGCGCCAGTCGATGGTCTTGAAACGGGTGCGCGGCGCATGGCCGAGAAAGATGTTTTCAGCCACTGTCAGATCGTCGAACAGCACTGTTTCCTGATGGATGGCGGTGATGCCGTGCCCGAAGGCGGCATGGGCGCTGGGCAAGGCGACGGGCTGGCCGTCGATGCTGATGGTGCCCGCATCGGGCTGGTAGATGCCGGTCATGATCTTGACCAGCGTCGACTTGCCGGCGCCGTTCTCGCCGATCAACGCGGTCACTTGGCCGGGATAGAGCGCCAGGCTGACATCATGCAGCGCGCGCACGCCGGGAAAGCTTTTGCTGATGCCGGACAGGGTCAGGCGCGGCCCGGAAGACAAAGGCGCTTCCTTCGCCATTTCGTGTTGGGCTGTCGTGTCCATAATCGTATCAAGCCCTGAAATGTGGTCCGGTGGAAGACGCGGGGGGGGGGGGGGCCCCCCCCCCCCCCGGGGGTGGGGCGAGCGAGAAAAAAAATTTTTTTACCAGAGAAGTTTATAACAAAACCACCCCCCCCCCCAAACAAGCCAAGGGGAGGGG
>NZ_JAMYSE010000056.1:0-44772 GCF_040321795.1 Mesorhizobium sp. M0244
GTTCCGGCCTTCTGCAATAGGCCGGAACGACGCTTTTCGCGAAGCCGGTAGCTGTCACCGCGGATGGTGATCACTGTCGAATGATGAAGCAGGCGATCAAGGATCGCGGTCGCGACCACGGGATCGCCAAACACGCTGCCCCATTCGCCACCGAGCGGTTGGAGGTGATCAGGATCGATCCCCGCTCATAACGCCGCGACACCAGCTGGAAGAACAGATGCGCGGCGTTGGCTTCGAACGGGAGATAGCCGAGCTCGTCGATGATCAACAGTTTCGGCCGCGACAGGGTCGTCAGCTGCTTTTCGAGTGAACCGTCGTCATGGGCCTTGGCCAGCATCGCCACCAGCGTGGCCGCCGTGACGAACTGGACGCTATGGTTCTGCCGGATCGCCTCGCGCCCGAGAGCCACCGCCAGATGTGTCTTGCCCGTACCCGGAGGTCCAAGGAACAGGACCGTGTCGCCATGCGCAATCCAGCGGCAGGTCGCCAGCTCCCGGACTTGGCGCTGATCCAGCGAAGGCTGCGCGTCGAAGTCGAAGCCATCGAGTTCGCGCACAAACGGGAACTGCGCGATCTTGCCTGCCATGGAGATGCGCCGCTCGTCGCGCCGCGCGATCTCGCGCGTCACCAGGAAGGCCAAAGCCTCGCGCAAGGTCATTTGCGAACGCGCCGCTTCGTCCAGCAGCGTATCGAGCTGATCCCGGATCGCGGTCAGCTTCAGCCGGTCGAGCTGAGCCACCAGCATCTCGTGATCGACCGTCGTCATCACCAGCTGCCTCCCACCAGTGCCTCATATTCGGCCAGCGGCCGCAACAGAGCGGAAGGCGCAACGATCTCCGCCGGCGCCGATCGCACCGGCGCAGCAGCGCCGACCACGCCGGCAAGATGCGCCCGCTCGACAATCCGTTGGCGACGCCCGCGGCACAAGGCATGATCCGCCACCACCTCGCCCGCATGACGCACGATAACGCGGCCGCCCAGCACCACGACTTGGACGCTCTCCCCGATCAGCCGCCAGGGAACCGAGTAACTGTTCGTGTCCAGGTCGATTGCGCAGTCCGCCTGGACCTTGCGCACGAGATCGCGCAGCTGCCCAAACGGTGCCCGTCCGCCCAGAGGGCGAAGCGCCATGGCTTCTTCGGCAAAGCGCTCCGCAGGAGCCACGCCGGTCGTGCCATGCACACGACAATCTCGCGTGTCCACCGGTCCAGATGCGCCTCGAACGCCGCCCAGTTCTCGAACCGGCGGCCGGCAATCGCATTGCGCTTGACATAGCCGACCCCGCGTTCGTCCTTCCCCTTCGTACGCGCCCGGTAGGGCGCACAAGCCCGCGGCGTAAATCCCCAGTAGCGGGCAAAGGTGTGCAGCCTCACATTGAACCGCACCTCCCGCGTCGTCGCATCGTGATGTTCGACCAGCGCCTTCGGATTGTCGAACAGTACTTCCGTTGGAACCCCGCCGAAGCGAAGGAAGGCTCCTTCCATCCCCTCGAACCAGTCCGCCTGGCGCTCCCGAAGCGAGGGACGGATATGCAGCCGACGCGAGTAACCCAGCGTTGCTACAAACAGGTGCACCCGAACACGCTCGCCGCCGACCCACGCCCGCGTGTCGCCAAAGTCGATCTGCATCTGATGTCCCGGCGCCGTCTCAAACCGAACCGTCGCGCGCTTCTGCGCCCTCAACTCCCGACGCCAACCCTGCACCCGAAGCTCCACCGACCGAAGCCCTATAACGATCCCATGTTCGCTCTCCAGTTCCTGGCGCACCACATCGGCGTTGCCGCCATGGCGGAAGAAGCGCTCCCGCAGCCAATCGTCCAGCCCGTCAAACGCGGTCCGCCGCACAGGCTTGCGAAACGGAAAAGTCCCGCCCTCGCGCAGATACCGACGCACCGTGTTGCGCGCGCATCCGAATTCCTTCGCAAGTCGCTTCGCTCCCCAGCCAAGCTCATGCAGCCGCAGCATCGCTGCCACTTCTTCAGGCTGAAGCATCTCCTCCCCCCGCATCGTTCTCGACAATGCAGGAATCGCCGAAATCTCAACCGTCATCCATGCCTCCTCTCATAACCGAGGGGTCAGTTCTTCATTTCGTCAGGGGGTCAGTTTCTCAATTCGGCCGACAGCCTTCAACCTTGACAGGGAACATGAGAGACTAAGACGCTTCACGTACCCGGCTTCAATTAGCAGATCCCCATGAGGTGACGGACGATCTGAGCGACGAAGACCGGCTACGCGTATGGATCTGCATTCACCGCCAGCGGAAAAAGCGGGGACCTTGCCCGGCCTGATAGCCCCGGGCGAGCCTGCAAACATTCTTGGCCCCACCCTCCGCGAACTCGACAAACTGGTTGACGGATTTGAGGTCTCGATCACACCAGCAAGCTGCGTTCGAACGGACGTATGCAACTGGTCCCTGTGATTGCTGGGTCTGAGGGCGGCCCATCACCTGATATGCAACGGTACGAGGGTTAAGCCGGCTGGCCGGCGCAGAGCCTCGTGCATAGGACACGGGCCACATGGACCGTATCAGATGGAAGGGCGGTGTTCAGCGAGCCGGATCCGGGCAGCCGGCACGGGGGATGATGTTAGGTACGATGCGGCCGCGGCCGAGCCGCCGCCGGCAGTCGGGCGAAGAACAACTGAGCTACTGACAATCGGAATTTCAAATTCTGCCCCAGAAACCGTATATTGCGCACAACCAGCGTTCACGATCGCGATCGTGCACAAGCTTCCAACCAGACCCGCGCAATGACAGCCCGTCGCCTGAAGATAGTCGGCGAGGGCCGCCAAATCGCTCGCAAGCGTATCCTCCGTCACATGCGCGCCGTCTGCGCCGACAATGCAGACGCTTGTCTCGTCGAGAGATACATCCAGCCAGTGTGCTCCTTCAGGATTGCGTGTTTGCTCGGGTACGGAGCCGCCCCTCAGTTCCCGATCGAGGAGCGATCCTACAATTCACCTATTTGGAGATCGCTCGCTAGGTTACCCGGTCTGTGAACCCTGCAAACCGATGCTTCAGATGCCGCCCATGCAGAGATATTTCATTTCGAGGTAGTCCTCGAGGCCATGGCGGGATCCCTCCCGCCCGATGCCGGACTGTTTTATCCCACCGAACGGCGCTGCTTCCGAAGACATCCGGCCGGTATTTACCCCGACCATTCCATATTCCAAGGCCTCGGCCACACGCCAGACACGCTTCAGGTTGGAGGCATAGAAGTAGGCCGCGAGGCCGTAGATCGTGTCATTGGCCTCACGCACGGCCTGATCCGCATCTTTGAAGCGAATAATCGGTGCCAACGGCCCGAATGTCTCTTCTTGCGCGACGGTCATCTCGCTGGAGACACCGGGTCAGGACCGTCGGTTGGAAAAACGTGCCATTCGTGCCGATGCGTTTGCCCCCGCATCGAATTGCGCCGCCTTTGGCGACCACATCGGCAATATGGGATTCGATCTTGGCCAAAGCGTGCTTGTCGATGAGCGGTCCGATGTCCACTCCGGGAGCGAAACCGTCACCGACTTGAAGTTGGCGAGCCCGTTCCACGAATTTCTCGACGAACTCGTCGCGAACGCCCGACTGGACGTAAAGGCGGTTCGCCGAAACGCAGGTCTGGCCGGCATTGCGGAACTTCGCCTGGATCGCACCGTCAACCGCGGCATCGATATCGGCATCATCGAAGACGATGAAAGGTGCATTGCCGCCGAGCTCAAGGCTGACTTTTTTGATCTGGTCCGAGCACTGGCGCATGAGAAGGCGCCCGATCTCAGTCGACCCGGTGAAGCTGATCTTGCGGACCTTGGGATTGGTGCAAAGTTCGCGGCCGACCGCGTCACCTTCGGACGCATAGATCAGGTTGACGACGCCTTCGGGAAAGCCAGCCTGATGGGCGAGGGCGAACATTGCGCCCGCCACGAGCGGCGTCTGTTCAGCGGGCTTGAGGACGATCGTGCAGCCCGCCGCCAAGGCTGGCGAGATTTTGCGCGCCACCATCGAGGCCGGGAAATTCCACGGCGTTATCGTGCCGACGACCCCGATGGGCTGCTTGATCACCAGCATTCGGCGGTCCGTCGATGGTGCGGAGATCGTCTCGCCATAGACGCGATTGGCCTCCTCGGCGTACCATTGCAGATACGCCGCAGCATGCGATATCTCCGATTTGGCTTCGGCAAGCGGCTTGCCCATCTCCGCGGTGAGAATTGCGGCGAGATCGTCGGCGTGGTCGATGATCAACTGATGCCATCGCCATAGAACGTCGCTGCGCTCACGTGCGGTCAACCCTGCCCATCCAGGCTGCGCGACATAGGCCTTGTCGATCGCAGCGCATGTCTCCTCGACACCCATGTCGGGTAGTTCTGCCAGCACTTCGCCAGTCGACGGGTTGAGGATCTCGAATGCCCGCTCGCTAATCCGCGTGCCAAGTGCCGGCAGGCGATCAATGGGTCCAAACAGGTCGGGGGATCTCAGGTGACGGATCATCGGCAGGCACAGGGGCAATACCGGATTCCTCCTCAACGCAGCAGGTGTATATAGCAGGTGCGGTGTGTACTCCGCGACGTCCAGGTTCCTTATAGGGCCTCGGCCAGACAGCTAGTAGACCACGGTACCCAACTGGAAGGGAGAATACCTGATTTCGCTAGAAGATGCCTCGCGGTTCTACTAGTCGAACGATTGAACAACGGACATCGGCTTCGCCATCCGCGCGGAGTGGATGCTGGGGGCCTGCGCCTACAATCTGCGGACCACGATCGGCGTCCTCTATCCACTCGAAGAGAGGCTGGCCTGAGGAGGAGCGCACCCCAATAATCGACCGCCTGAACCGGCAAATGCCTGGCAAGGCCCGCGAAAACCGCTCCTCGCGCCTTTAAACAGATCCGTTTGCCCCACGGAACCGATTTCGTCCCCTAATGAGAAGGCGTCACAAGGGGAGAAGGAAGGTCGAAAAGGGGTCTTGGGCTTATCCTTTGCCCCCCAGCGGCGGGCCAACGTAATGGCGGGCTCGGCGAAAGCAGCTTCTTCGCCGCTGCCTTGACCTGGTCGAGCGTCACCTGATCGATGAGGGCGGCGCGGCGCTGGATGTAGTCGATGCCGAGATTGTCGAGCTGCAAATCGACCAGCGTGGCTGCGATCGAGCTGGAGGCATCCAGATGTTTGATGGGTATGCGCCGATCAGATATTTCTTGCTCGCCTCGAGCTCGGCCTCCGTCGGCCCCTTCTCCGCCATATCCTTCCTGACGTACGATGCTCAGGGTCTTGGCGGCGCGGTCCGAGCGTGTCGTGTCGTAAGCAGCAGCGCACGAGAATGCTCGTTATCGACCAGATAAGAGCGGAGGCCATAGGCAAGGCCGCGCTTTTCCCGCACCTCATCAAATAGCCGCGAGGTGAAGGCGCTGCCACCGAGAATCTCGTTCATCAGCTTCGCGGCGAAGAAGTCGGGCGCACTCCGCTTGACGCCTGGAAAAGCCAATCGCAGCGAGGTCTGCGGAAGATCGTAATTCACCTCCACCTGCTGTCCGAGTTTTGCG
Organism: Mesorhizobium sp. M0244; assembly: GCF_040321795.1. NCBI lineage: Bacteria > Pseudomonadati > Pseudomonadota > Alphaproteobacteria > Hyphomicrobiales > Phyllobacteriaceae > Mesorhizobium > Mesorhizobium sp. M0244. Next base: position 5,520 of record NZ_JAMYSE010000056.1, read on the forward strand.
GAGACATCGGCAATGGGGGAAAGCGTCTGCTTCTCGCGCAAATGGCCGAACGCCTGGTCGAGCTTGTCGCTTACCGTCTTGGCGTCCATGTCGGCAACCACTGCAACATGGAGCCCGTAGCGAGCGAAAGTCGCCTGGTGGAAGGCGCCGAGATCGGCCGGCGTTATGCCGGCCGAGGCTCGCTTTGGTACCTTCGTCCGGCCTCGAATAAGGGTGCGTGCCGTAGATCGCGCGCCGCCATTTGCGCTGGGCGATCGTCTCGGGGTCGCGCTCATTGGCGATGATGCCGCAGAAAATTGGGCGCGGATAGGGTCGACCGCCTCCTGGTCGAAGCGCGGTCTGTTGACCGCGAGCCTTAGCAGATCGATAGCAGCATCCTGTTGTTCGGAAAGCATGCGCATCGACCCATTGATGCCGTCGCGTTGCGCGCCGAAGCTCATCTCGACGCCGGCATGGTCGAGCTTGACCTGGAAGGCGTCGCTGTCGAGATCGCCGGCGCCCTCGTTGAACAGGCCGGTCATTAAATTGGCGAGGCCTTCCTTGCCGCCGGGTCCTGCGCGGTGCCGCCGTCGAAGACGAAGCGGATGGCGATGATCGGCACCGTATGATCCTCGACCAGCCAGGCGGTGGTGCCCTTTGCCGATTGACTTCCTGGATATTCATCGCGGGGGCGGCGAGCGCCGGCACGATGAGGAAGAGGATGGAGAGGAAGAGGGTGGCGAAGGCGCGCCGAGGGAAGACCGGCCGGCGCATTTGCATGGGGATGGAGCTCATGATCAATTCCCCGCCTGTTGCTGCGGCAAAAGATAGCCTGTCGTCGAATGGTCGAGCACCAGATAACGCGCGGCGACCGCCTTGACCTCGTCGGTGGTGACCTTGCGGACGCGGTCCGGCCTCTCGAGCACGTCCTTCACATTGCCACCGGTGGTGAGCGTCTTGCCATAAATGTTGGCAATGTGGTCCAGCTCGTCGTGCGCAAAAATCACCGAGCGGATATAGCGGTCTTTGGCCTTGTCCAGCTCGTCGCTGGTGACGCCATCCTTGGCGATCCGGGCGACTTCGGCAACGGCTGCCGCTTCGAGATCGACGAGCTTTGCATCGCCGCGCGGCGAGCCGGAGATGGTGAAATTGGTGTCGTCTAGCATCGTGCCCTGGAAGGAGGCGCCGGCCGCCGAAGCTATGCCTTGCTTGGCGACAAGCTCCTGATATAGCCGGCTGCGGTTACCGCCGCCGAGGATCTCGGCCAGCAGGTCGAGCGCCTCGGCCTCGCCGGGCTCTGCCGTATGATAGGACGGCACCACCCATTGAGTGGAAAAGCTCGGCACCGAAACGCGCGCATCGGTCAGCGTCACTGTGCGCCTGGTGTTCTGCTCCGGCTCGACCGGGCGGTTGCGCGGGGGCAGGTCCGGCCCGCGCACAACCTTGCCATAGGTCTTCTCGGCCAGCGCCTTCACCGTCTCAGGCTCTACGTCGCCGGCCACCACCAGCACGGCGTTGTTCGGTCGGTAGTATTTGTTGTAGATGGTGAATGCGTCGGTGCCGTTCAGCTTCTCCATCTCCTGCATCCAGCCGATGACCGGAATGCGGTAGGGCTGGTTTTGCCGCAACGTCGCGTTGACCTCCTCGTCCAGCAGAGCATGCGGGTTCGTCTCTCTGTGCCAACGGCGCTCCTCCAGGATCACGTCGCGCTCGGTCTTGATATCATCGTCGTTGAGGATGAGGTTGAACATGCGATCGGCCTCGAAGCCCATCATCTCACCCAACGCCGAGGGCGCCACCGTCTCGAGGAAGGTGGTGTAGTCATAGGCGGTGAAGGCGTTGTTGTAGCCGCCGATGGCTGAGACGGCTCGGTCGAACTCGCCGGCGGCGTGGTTGGTCGTCGCCTTGAACATCAGATGCTTGAGGAAATGGGCAAGGCCGGATTTGCCGGGTGGCTCGTCGGCGCTGCCGATCTTGTACCAGATCATATGAGTGACGATCGGTGCGCGGTGATCGGGGATGACCACCACTTCCATGCCGTTGTCGAGCAGGAAATCCGTCACCTTGCCGCCGTCGGTGGCGGCCAGAGCCGGAGCGGTCGTCACCAGGGCCAGCGCGGTGGCAATGAACGCCCTGCGCAGCAAGGGGGACGATCGATGGCTGCGGTTGTGGTGGCTGGTCGAAAGGCAAGGTTCGAGGCAAAGTGATTTGTTCCTCATTTTGATGAAGGCGCTGCGTCCCAGTCTCCCCGCGTGGGAGGATCGGCGGGCAGCGCCGAGCCAGATGAATAAGCTCTTCAGGGGACCAAGCCCTACTCGAGCCTCATCTTTGGATGGACCCAGGAGACCTGCGGCGGTATTTCTTGGTGAGGTGATCATGGGACGGATTCTCCTTGGTCCGCGACGCCTTGCGGATGACCAAGCATGCACCGTGCCAGATCAGAAAACCGTTCGAGGCAGTGGACAAATCGGGCTCTGCCATGTTGCGCATCCGACATTGTCGGACATCGGACAGGGCCGAACGCGACGCGCGCGCGGCTGAGAATATCTTCTTCGTGCGGAAGACGATTGGGCGGGCTGCCGGGGAGGGGTATAGGATGCGCTTCGAATGGCCGCTGCACTGACGGTGAGAATGGAGATGTTGGTCACCCCAGCGGAACCCTGTCCTCGACAGCCAGACCGGGTCGATGCTGAAGGGCAGAGGCGTGAGCACCCCAGGCCAACTCGAGCGCGGAGCCTGCTCGCGCGCTAGGACGGATCTGATCCAAAAAACGAAGATCGTAGGCCTCGGGCGGGAAAGAAGGATGGGGTGGCGCGCTTCTGGCGTAATGCGCCTGCCGCGAGGCCGTCGAGCCTGATGAGTTGCTGCGGGAAAGGGGAGTGTTTGCGCGGGACCTTGGTCAAACGTAAGAAACAACCGTCGAGCTCGCCGTGGATGGGGTCATGCAGGCACGTTTGTCGCTGGAGGACAGCTGCACGGAAGCTGTCCGCGCTTGCCGTCGTCGCTGGGTACCACACAGGAGAATTTGGCGGTCGCGATCGAATTCATTTGCGTAAATACCGCCTGGCTGTGCTCGGTTTGCCGGCGAATAGATTTTGCCTTCTTTGCGGCTGCAAACGCATCCCTGGCGGCGTGGTCCCTAAGGTCAAGAGCATCGGGTGAGTAACAGCCTGATCCTGCTCAATCTGATGCGCGCCAACCGCCTCGCCGGATTGTGGAACCGCTCGCGGGTAGCTTCTACCACAAACAGCAAGGTCATGAAATCAAGTAGGAAGTCGTCGATCGCTTGGGCGATTGTTTCTGAGTTGCCCTTGAACTGGTCCAGCAAAACGCGCGCTTTATCGATCGCTTCCACGCTGGTGGCTTCGATCAACCCCTCGACCCTCTTGAAACAATCCAATTCGAAACTCCTTCAAGCGCTTGCCAAGCCGTTATGCACGAAGGTAGCTCCGTGAACTACCCGGCTTTTGACCTGGCGGCACGAGCAGCGGTCGGCCTTACGTGCCGTGCCTCCAAGCTCCAGCGATAGACGTGGAGCTGAGGGGCGTTGGAAGGATCGGGCGCTTCCGGCCATGCTCGAGCGGTAGTGTAGGACAGTGCTTGCTGGCGACTACGGCCAAAATGGAGTGCGCCAGCTGATCGGGGCTTAACAATTTTTCGCTTTCTGCTGCGCCCAAGTCTCGGCTATGAGTCGGGGGGGGGGAGTGGCGGGCCCACGTTGCAATTGTTAAGGAGGAACACGTATATGCCGACTGGAACGGTAAAGTGGTTCAACAGCACCAAGGGGTTTGGATTTATCCAGCCCGACAATGGCGGTCCGGATGTTTTCGTCCACATTTCCGCTGTCGAACGCGCGGGCCTCTCGACCCTCGCTGACGGCCAGAAGATCAACTATGAGATCGAGCAGGATCGCCGCACTGGCAAATCCTTCGCTGGCAGCCTGAGCAAAGCTGGTTGAAATTTTCTCCTGCGTCCTGGCAAGAGTCAGCGCGTAGGTCGGGAGGTCCTCACGGCCGCTCGATAGGAGCGAGCAAAAACTGAGGGCAGCAGATTGCTGCAGGCGTCGCGAATTCCTCATGAAACAAAGTTGTTTGAAAGGAAGGCGGGGTTGGCCCCGCCTTTTTATATGACGCGCAGATTAAGCCGATGGCTGCAACGCTCCAGAACGAATCTCGATTGCCGAAATCAAGCCGCGACCTTCTTGCGGGTTCGCTTCGTCGGCGCCGGCTCCGGCGCTTCCGGCGCTTTCGGTTTGCGGCCGAGCCCCATTGTCTTGGCCAATGACGAGCGCGCCGCGGCGTAGTTCGGCGCGACCATGGGATAATCCGCCGGCAGGCCCCATTTGGCCCGATATCCATCCGGCGTCAGCCCATAGTGGGTCGACAGATGGCGCTTTAACGATTTGAATTTCTTCCCGTCTTCAAGGGAGATGATGTAGTCCGGTGTCACCGACTTCCTGATCGGGACTGCAGGCGTAAGGGCAACCGGCTCTTTTGCAGAGACACCTTCCGCCGTCCCTTTCAGAGCCGCGTGCACTTGGCCGATGAGGGCAGGGAGATCCCCCACCGGGATCGGATTGTTGGAGACATAGGCTGAGACGACATCGGCCGTGAGCTCGATGAGGGTGTCGATGTTTTTTTCGGCTTCTTCTGTCATGAAACTCTCCAGGCGGCGTGAAACACAGTCGGCGAAGCGTCGCTTCATAGTGGCGGTCGCCGCTGAAAGCAACCAAGGTCTCGACAGGATTATTGCGATGCTCGTCCAGCAGCGAGATCTATAGCGCGGTATCGCGCCGTCATGACCGTTGATGCGTTCCGTTGTTGGCGACCTGCCGCGGTGCTTGCGCATTTTCAGGCGCGTCTCGGCCGTAAGCTTTGCGCCAGACGACCAGTAATCTCGAAACGAAGCGGGCTGTTTCTGTTCGCCATCCTCTCTTTGGCTGTGAAGTCGGTGGCAGAGCAGTGGCCGCTTCCTGGTGGCGCGTGGAGGAACTATCAAGCGTTGATTCGCAATGGTCGAAACGATGTAGATTCATCCGGTGAGCCGCTCTCGCAGCAGGATGTTAGGGATTGGCCCGCTGGTAAACCGAGGACATCACGCCGCTGCTTTGCTATTGAACCGCTATCGTTGTGACAACACATTCCGCAATGGTGGGCGGGTGTAGAGGAGGCGCCTGTTCACGCAAAATAGCGGTTCAGCAGGTCGGGAGGAACGAATGAGCTCAGGAACTTTCAGCAGCCCACTTTCGTAAGGCGTGCAGCGCACATCGTGCAAGAGATTGCCCGTCCTGCGGATGCTATCGATTTTCTCAACGAATGGCCAGAAGATCGCAGAGACCGGATCTACGAAGCCGCTCTCAGGGCGTGCTTTGATGCATACAACGGACGAATACCTGCGAGCGCAGCGCGCAAGACTTTTTTCCGCTTTGGGGAACAGGTCGCCATATTGGAAGATGCAACCTCCGCGATGCAATGGCTCGCTGCCTGCATGTCGGGCAGTGGAAAAGCGCAAGTGTAGGCGTCGCAGTCGTATGTGAGGCTGGGGCGGGTTACGCCGACGAGGTTATTGTATCGAGATTTCGCCGGCATCTGGAGCGTACTATAGCGAACAAACAATATTTTGCGCGCTATGGCGATGTTAATCATGTTGTTGTAAACCAGCTTCTCGCGACAGGACTGCAACGCTTCCGGTGTGAAAATCACTGCGTGGGACTTGGTTCTCTCGAATTCATGACGGTAAATTGCCCTGTAATTATAGCAAAGCAGTTGGCCCATTGAAGCTGATAAACGAAGCCAAAATTGTGCTCCGTCGCCTGCCAATATTCGCTCGATGGAGGCTATAGGCCTCACAAGCCAATCAAAACAGCTACTCGGGCGCCCTTTGAAATTCGTGTAATTTTGCTCACCCGAAACGGCCCTCTACAGTCGCAATAAGATCCTCCCGCAAAGGTGCTACAAGACACTATCGCGGATCGATTTGGGCCCACGTCGATCTGGCGAAGGCAGGCGGAAGTCGAGCAGGACCTGCTGCGGAACAGATAACCGGCCCCAAACCGAATCGGACACGGTGGCCCCGATTTCTTCATAGTTGAAGGCGCAGAGAGAACCGAAGCACGGCTCCGGTCTCCGGCGCCGCCGCTTGCCGAGCAGCGATCCTCCGCCTCCCTGAAATCCAATCGAGAAGAGCGTTCAATTCCGGGACGGTCCAAGCTCTGCCGCGAAAACAGGTGTCAGACCACCCGGTCCTCTCCCGCAACTGATCTAGCGCAGGGCGTTCATGAGCCGCATATCCCAGAGTGGCTGCGTGCACGACGCAGCGAGATCATTTATGAAAATCCTATTCAGTACGATGGCTGTCCCCTTGCTGACAGCCATCGCTTTTGCTGCGGATTCGATCCCCGCAGACCTCAGAGAAACGGCACTGGCCACTTTCAAGGCTTTGCCACCCACCACGCCGGTAGTCGCTAACAACCCGATCACCCCGGAGAAGATCGCCCTCGGCAAGGCACTGTTCTTCGATCCACGCGTCTCGGCGTCAGGCGTCTTGTCGTGCAACTCGTGCCACAACTTGGCCACCGGCGGCGACGACAATCATGAAACCTCGATCGGCCATGGTTGGCAGAAGGGACCGCGCAACGCGCCGACTGTACTGAACGCTGTCTTCAACATCGCCCAGTTCTGGGACGGTCGTGCCGAAGACCTGAAGGCTCAGGCGAAGGGACCGGTCCAAGCCGGCGTCGAAATGGCCAATACACCGGGTCAAGTCATCGCCACGCTCAAGTCGATGCCGCAATATGTCGAGTGGTTCGATGCAGCTTTTCCGGCTGAAGCCGATCGGGTCACCTTCGACAACTTCGCCAAGGCAATCGAAGCCTTCGAGGCGACACTGGTCACGCCGGCCCCCTTCGACAGCTTCCTGAATGGTGATGAGCTTGCCATGACTTCCGAACAGAAACAGGGCCTGGCGCTTTTCATGGACAAAGGCTGCTCGTCCTGCCATGCCGGCATCAACGTTGGTGGGGAAGCCTATTACCCATTCGGCCTCGTGGAACAGCCCAGCGCCGAGGTCCTGCCGGAAAAAGACAAGGGCCGATTTGCGGTCACCAATGCAGCCGACGATTCCTATGTTTTCCGCGTGGCGCCGCTGCGCAACGTTGCACTCACCGCGCCATACTTTCATTCGGGCAAGGTTTGGGATCTGAAACAGGCCGTTGCCATCATGGGAACCACCCAGCTTGGCGTGGTACTGGCGGACGAAGAAGTCGACCTGCTTGTTGCCTTCCTCAACTCGCTGACCGGAAAGGCACCCGAGGTCGCCTATCCCATCTTACCCGCCGAAACGGCGACAACACCCCGGCCTACAACGCAGATCTTAGGAAAATAAACGGCCAGCTGACTGCGGAACATCGCAATTGACAATGATTGCGACTTTTACTGGACGAGACGAGTCGCGACGTCCATGAGAACGCAAATGGCTCGTTTCCAAAGTGCAGACACTGCTTCCGTCACCAGCTCGTTGCGATGGAATCATGTTTGGGATCTGGCGTGCGACATGCCAAAGAAGGCGTCTGACGCATGAGGCTCGCGCGCTGTCGATACCGCGCGGCGGCCGGCCATCGCGCTGGCGGCCGAATTGCCGCGCGCCGAAGTGATCGGCCCCCTTAGGGCGAAGGGGCAGCCACTCCGTCCTCCATGTCCAGCGATTCTTCGACTGCTTCCGGATTCCGGGCGATGGTCCAAAGGAGAGTATTCGCCGCTGCATCCGGTTTCGAGCGACCTTGCTCCCAGTTTCGAAGCGTTGCCAGATCGAGGCCATACCTCACGGAGAATGCCTCCTGAGAGAGCTTCGTGCGATCCCGGACTTCGCGAACACTTATCGGCCGCGGCGCATGAACCTTCGCGATCACGCCTGCGGACGACAGTTCATTCTTCAGTGCCAATAGGTCGTCGACGCAAGGAACCGTCACGAACGCCTTGCCGTGATCGACCATCTCCGTGAGTATCGCGTGGGCCGTCCTGAGCGGCAGCTGTCTCTTAACGAGAATCCGGGCGGCCTCAGGAGTATTCGCGCCGTGAAGAAAACTGAGGCTCAGTCGGACGGGAGAGCCTGACGACACCGGGACGACGTCCCGGGTTCGCACCCGTTGTCCGTACCGCTCCATGAATTTCGATTTAGTCGACATTAAGCTTCTCCGCGATCACTCGACCGAGCTTGCGCAATTTGGACCATCCCCACTGGAGGCATCGCGATAAAAGTACGCCAAACAACGCTAAGGGAGAACAAGCAGTGATCTGATTTCGTTCGACGCTCGTTTTCGAGAGCCGTTCTGTGCGGCGCGGCGATCAGGATGAGATTCTCTCCCAGATCGCCGCGCTATAGTTCTGGGTCGTTCGCAATCAACACATGGGATGCTCTTTTCTCATGGGGAGGCTTTGCGCTGCGGGTGGTTCGGGAAATGTTTCAAGAAAGGTGCTTGGCGAGCGTCCAGATCTTCTGGCGTCGCCATGGTGCATGCCGCACCATGCGCTGGATAATTCCATCATTCGGCGGTGGACAAGGCCTGATAGAGATCGTCGATTATGTCTTGCGGGTGCTCGAGCCCACCTCGGCCGGCAACAAGCTACGCCTCCTCCAAATCCTCCATTTCATAGGAGGCAGCGGGCGCGATATGGATGTGAAGCAGCTTTCCTTGCCGGGTCATGCATCGCTTTCGGAAATTCGTCTCGCACGAAAATCTACCGCCAAACTGGCCTGATCAACAGCATGGTATGGCGTTTTCCCAGTCCAGTAGGCTTTGCAACGAAACGCGGTTCAGCCCAAGGGTCGGTTTCCTCGCCAGCACGCCACGTCCCCGCCGTTTTAGCCACCGTGTCCCGGCAACGCGTCTTGTACCTGCCTGACAACCGCTCGCAGGACCTCAACGCCCTTCTCGATCTGCCGAATGCTCAAGGCGGCATAGCCCATGACAAGCCCCACGCGATCGATGTGGCCTTCGTCCGACTGCCGCTCGTAAAGGGGCGAGATCAGGTGTAGCCCCAGGCCCGCGCCTCGGGCGGCTTCGACCAGGGTCGTTTCCCGCGATCGCGGCAGTTCGTCGAACCAAACGACGACGTGCAGACCGGCCTCTGCTCCCTGGACAGCGATGCGATCTCCGAAGCTGCGCCGCAAGGCGCCCAACAACGTCTCCCGACGCTCGCCGTTCAGCCTGCGCACGCGCCGCACATGGCTTTCGTAGCCGCCACTCTCGATCAAAGAGGCCAGAGCCTCCTGTTCAGCTACCGGCGAATGCCGGTCCGCGAATTGTTTGGCGGTTGCGAAGACCTCCTGCAATTCCGGCGGGACGACGAGGTAGCCGATACGCAGCATCGGCGAGAGCGTTTTGGAGATCGTGCCGAGGTAGATGACAGCCCCGTGGTCCTCGAGACTGTGCAGCGGAGGGACCGGATTGATGTCGTAGCGATATTCGCTGTCGTAGTCGTCCTCGATCACATAGGCGTTGTTGTGCCGCGCCCATTCCAGAAGCTGATGGCGGCGCGCGATCGGCATGACGCCGCCCAGCGGAAACTGATGCGATGGCGTGACATAGGCCAGTCGCGCCCCGATCCCCGCCAGCAACTCCGTCTTCATCCCGTCCTCGTCGACGGTGACGGGGATGGGCAAGGCACCCGTACTGGCAAAGACCTGACGCGCCATCCTGTAGCACGGGTCCTCGATGACGAAGCGGTCGGCACGATCGAGAAGCAGGCGAGCGCACAGATCGAGGCCCTGCTGCGAACCGTTGATGATGATGATCTGCTCGAGGTCGCAGCTCAGCGTTCGGGCGCGCCAGAGATAGCCCTGGAGCGCCTGGCGCAGCCGGCGCGAGCCGCGAGGGTCGTCATAGGCAAGACGCAACGGGCGCTGCCCCATCGCCTCGTTCATCGCACGTTTCCAGACCAATGCGGGGAAGTCTGACGTCGCCAGGTCGCCATAGCGGAAATCGACCTTCAGCCCAGTCGGCAGATAATCCGGCCAGGGCGGCGTGACGCGCAGTCGGCCCCCATAGGCGGACAGAAGAACCGAGCCGACCCGTTTCGCAGGCGTGCGGCTTGTCTCAGGACCGATCAACGAAGATGCAACGCGGGGTCGTGCGCCTTGACGGACGTCGATGAAACCTTCCGCAGCCAGTTGCTCATAGGCGACCGTCACCGTCGTTCGCGAAACCCCAAGGTCATTTGCGAGGCCTCGGGATGAAGGCAGCTGACTGCCGGTTTCGTAGACACTTCCGAGGATCTGCTCGCGAAGAGCCTCGTAGATCTGGCGTGCACCCATCGCGTGCGTGCGACCTGCAGAACCGGCACTTGAAGACTGGACCATTTCATTCATCGCCAACTGGATATTTCACATTGGCCAGTTTGCCGTCAATCTTTCGGAAACCCAAGAAAGATCTTAGAGGCCGAATGACCCGCTCCTATCAATCCGAAACCGATGCTCTCACGCGGTCGCTCAACGACACCGGTCCCGGATTCGCCACTCGGGCGATCCATCATGGCTACGATCCGGCCGGCTTTTCCAATGCCGTTCAGCCGCCAGTCTTCTTGACCTCGACCTATGGATTCGAAAGCGTGGCAGCTAACGAGGCCGCCGCCGCGCTTGGCGGAAGGCTCTATGCGCGCGAATACAATCCGACGACGGAGATCCTCGAACAACGGCTTGCCAATCTGGAAGGAGCCGAGGCAGGTCTGGTCGTTGCCTCGGGGATGGCGGCTTTCGGGACGCTGATCCTGTCGCTCCTGTCCCAAGGGGATGAACTCATCGTCCACAGGACGCTTTATGCGAACACGCTTGCCATGGTCGAACAGGCGGTCCCCCGCTTCGGCATCAAGGTCGTCGCGGTCGACCTGTCCGATCCTCAAAATCTCGATGCCGCGATCACCGAGCGGACCCGGCTTGTTTTCTTCGAGACGCCGGTGAATCCGCTGAGCCGCATCCTTGATCTCGCTGCCATTGCCGAGCGCGCCCACGCGCGCGGTGTAAAGGTTGCAGTCGACAGCACCTTCGCCTCGCCCGCGCTCCAGCGGCCGCTCGAACATGGGGCCGACCTCGTGCTCCACTCCCTGACCAAATACATCAATGGGCACGGCGATGCCCTTGGCGGGGCCATTCTCGGCGACGCGCAAACGCTCCGCACGCTGCACGAAACGGGCCTGCGCTACATCACCGGCGCAGCGCTCTCGCCCATGTCAGCCTTCCTGATCCTGCGCGGTCTGAAGACGCTCACGCTGCGCATGGAACGGCACAGCGCCACTGCCCTTGCGGTGGCTCAGGCGCTCGAGGCGCACCCGGCGGTGGCATGGGTGAGTTATCCCTTCCTCGACTCGCACCCTGATCAGGTGACGGCGCGAAAGCAGATGTCCCAAGGGTCGGGCATGTTGGCCTTTGGCCTCCACGCTGGGTTCGAGGGCGCGCGGCGGATGATGGACCGGCTCAACCTGATCACCCGGGCTGTCAGCCTCGGCGATGCCGACAGCCTCATCTATCATCCGGCAAGCCTGACCCGTGCTCGTCAGCCGATCCGCAAGGATGCGCATCTGGCCGATGGAGTCGGCGAGGACCTCATGCGTCTCTCGGTGGGTCTTGAAGACGTCGATGACCTAATCGCCGACCTGCGGCGGGCTCTGGACGCCTTGTGATGACCTGTCGTCCGGCCAGTCCTGCGCTCACGCACAAACCTGGAGCCTTGCCATGGCATTCCTGAGCGGTCTTTCCGCGTTTCCCATCACGCCCGCCGATCGTGACGGCCGCGTCGATACCGTTGCTCTGCGCAAGCTGATTGCCAGGCTTTGCGCCGCTCGGGTCGATTCCATCGGTCTTCTCGGCAGCACCGGCACATACATGTATCTGACGCGCGAGGAACGGCGACGGGCGCTCGCCGAGACCTTGGACGAAACCGGGGGACAAATGCCGGTCGTGGTGGGTGTGGGCGCGCTGCGCACCGACGAAGCAGTGAGGCTCGCGCAGGACGCTAAGGCCCTTGGGGCTGCCGCGGGGTTGCTTGCCGCCGCCTCTTACACCCCGCTCACTGATGACGAGGTGTTCGAACATTTCTCGACGGTGGCGTGCGAGAGCGGCCTGCCGATCGTCGTCTACGACACTCCAGGAACGACGCATTTCCATTTCACCCCAGCACTCGTCAGCCGCCTGGCAAAGGTGCGGGGGATCGTCGCTATCAAGAATCCGACAGACAAGGGCGATGCGATCAAGAGCCATCTGGCCGACCAGAGGCGCACTGTGCCGGAAGGGTTCTCGATCGGCTACAGCGGCGACTGGAACGCCGCAGAGGCCATGATCGCTGGCGCTGACACATGGTACAGCGTCCTCGCCGGCATCCTGCCCGAGGTCTGCGTGAAGATCGTCACGGCGGCGCAGCAGGGCGATGCGGCCGAAGCGCGACGGATCGATGCCACGCTTGCGCCGCTCTGGAGCCTCTTCAAGGAGTTCTCGAGCGTTCGCGTCGTCTATGCACTTGCCGAATTGCTCGACATTTGCCGTGCCGACCCCCCGCGTCCCATCCTGCCTCTGCCCTCAGCAGCGAAGCGCCAGATCGCCGCCGCGTTGGAACGCTTACCATCGGATGTCAACCGGTGAATAGCGAACCCGGCGGCCAGTGAAAGGAACTGTCATGTATTTACCCGCGCATTTCGATGAACCGAGCCGAGAAGTCCTCTACAAACTGATCGAGAACAGTGCACTTGGCATGCTGATAACCCATGGCCGGAGCGGTCTCGACGCCAATCACATCCCCTTCGAACTCGACACGTCACAGGGAGAAAACGGTACCCTTTACTCCTGCGCGATTAATACACGTGCCGAAGGAAAGTGCACATTCTCGCTCGAGTGACTTATTTCAAAGGATGTGATCGCGTTTTGGCACATTCACGGCCGACATGCGGCAGCCGGTCACTCACCACATGGTGAGCAACCAGGAAACCCTCCGGCCTACACTTTCTACCGGAGCGCACGTGCTGCATCGACCATGTTCATGAGGGCAGGGCGGACCTCCTCCCATTTGCGTGTTTTGAGGCCACAGTCCGGGTTTACCCACAGTTGGGAATCCGACAGTCGCTCGCGGGCAAGCATGACGAGATCCGAAATCTCGCCGACTTCCGGGACGCGTGGTGAGTGAATGTCGTAGACTCCGGGACCGATTTCGTTCGGATATTTGGAGCTCGTGAAGGCGTCCAGCAGTTCCATCTTCGAGCGCGACGTCTCAATCGAAATGACATCCGCATCCATTTCAGCGATCGCGTCGATGATCTCGTTGAACTCCGAGTAGCACATGTGGGTATGGATTTGAGTCGCGTCCTTTACACCCGTTGAAGCGATCCGGAAGCATTCGACAGCCCAGTCGAGATAGTCTTTCCAGTCAGACTGGCGCAGTGGCAATCCTTCGCGAAACGCGGCCTCATCGATCTGGATCATCCTTGCGCCGGACCATTCGAGATCCGTCACCTCGTCGCGGACGGCGAGCGCGATCTGGCGGCATGCCTCGGAGCGGGGTACGTCGTCGCGAACAAAAGACCAATTGAGAATGGTCACTGGTCCCGTGAGCATTCCCTTCACAGGCTTTTCCGTAAGCGACTGGGCGAATTGCCACCAGCGCACCGTCATCGGATTGGGCCTCGATACGTCGCCGAAGATTATGGGGGGACGCACGTAGCGGGACCCATAGCTTTGCACCCAGGCATGCTGGGTGAAGGCGAAGCCGGACAGCTGCTCGCCGAAATGCTGTACCATGTCGTTTCGTTCGAACTCACCGTGCACCAGCACGTCCAGCCCGATCTCTTCCTGCCAGCGAATTGCAGCCTCGATCTCCTTCTTCAGGAAGGTCTCGTAGTCGACATAGCTCAGCTGGCCCTTCGCATGAGCGGCCCGCGCCCTGCGTACCTGCGGCGTCTGCGGGAAGGACCCGATGGTCGTCGTCGGGAACGGCGGCAGCCCGAGCGTGCCGGCCTGGACTCTGGAGCGCTCGGCAAAAGCGCTCTCTCGTCGCTTCATGCTGTCGTCAATGCTGGCGATCCGTCCCTCAACAAGCGGGTCATGGATCTTCGTGGATGTCACGCGAGTGGCGGCAGCCTCGGCAGACGCTTTCAACGCGCCTGCCACCGCATCCCTGCCTTGGGACAGGGCCCGGGCAAGCAACACCAACTCGTCGGTCTTCTGGGCCGCGAAGGCGAGCCACGACCTGATGTCCGCGTCGAGTTCCGTCTCCATGCGCAGGTCGATCGGCACATGCAGCATCGAGCAAGAAGGCGCGATCTCGACGCGGTCCAAGGGCCAGCCGGCGACGATCGGTTTGATGCGGTCGAGAATGGCGGGCAGGTTCGCACGCCAGACGTTGCGGCCATCGATCAAGCCAAGCGAGAGCACCAGATCCTTCGGTGCGAGCCGACCCACCGTTTCCAGCTGCTCGGGAGCGCGCACGAGATCAATATGCAGCCCGGCCAGGGGCAGAGAAACCGCGGTTTCGAGATTGTCTCCCAGCGGCCCGAAATAGGTAGCCAGCATGATCTTCAACTCGGGCGCGGCTTTTGACAGCTGGCCATAGGCGAATTCGAACGCAGCTCGTTCGTTCGGGTTCAGATCGAGGACAAGCGCTGGCTCATCGATCTGCACCCAGTCGGCTCCCGACAGCTTCAGCCTCTGCAGGAGTTGCTCGTAGACGGGCAGCAGCCGCGGCAGGAGCGCGATGGGATCGAAGCCTTCGGCAGACGATTTCGCCAGCTTGAGGAAGGTGATCGGTCCAAGGATGACTGGGCGTGTGTGAATGCCGAGAGCTTTAGCCTCGAGGAAGTAGTCGACCGGTTTCGTCGACGAGAGGGCGAACATCTGATCATCGTCGAGTTCCGGCACAATGTAGTGATAGTTGGTGTCAAACCACTTGGTCATTTCCATCGCGGTTACATCAGGCCGATGAGCCGCCTGGTGGTGACCAGCGTGTCCACAATCCTCCGTCTGACCCTGGTTGCCGCGCGCCATTGCGAAGTAGATGTCAAGTGGGACCTCGCCGCTATTCCAGCCGTAACGGGATGGAGCGGCGCCGACCATGGCTGCGGTGTCGAGCACATGGTCGTATAGCGAGAAGTCGTTCGACGGGATTTTCGACACGCCGCGATCGTGCTGCTCCTCCCAGCTAGCGGCACGGAGCGCCTTCGCCGTCGTGAGAAGGTCGGCGGCGGAAGATTTTCCGGACCAGTAACTTTCAAGCGCGAATTTCAGTTCTCGCCGACGACCGAAGCGCGGCACGCCGAGCGTTGCTACAGGAATTTGCTGAGAGACAGTCATGCCAGACCCCGATGGTTGGGGCGTCGGTGACAAGGAAGGCGCTAGCAGGCCGGCACGAACGCCAGGCTGCAGCGGCCACCGAGACACCCCGCCCGTGGACGTAATTCGCCGTGGCAGGTCTCCTGGCTCGCGGGGTCATAGCCTCTACCCGTCTTCCCAAGGCTATTCGCCTCAGTGACATGAGTGGGGTTGGCTCGCCGCTAACAGTTGCGGGGGCAGCGCCGGCATCGCACCGGCTTCCCTCTTAGCTCCGCTGCGGCAGCGCCGTACGGAGAACCACGACGCGGGAGACAATTACAGCAGTTCGCTTCTTTGTCAACTCCGCATAAAGAAATGTTTATGTCGTTATGTTAAATTTCCGTTGGCATGTTCCAAAGGTCGCCTCGAAAGCGAAAACTGTGGAAGCCTTGAGCGGCCGGTAAATCAAAGCAATGACGCACGGCGCCCTTGTCCAGGAGGATGGGAGTTCGTCGGCTGCCGGCAGCAAACATACCGGCAAGCGCCGTGGTGCTGCTTAGCGCATCATGCGAACCACCTCGGCGTCGAACTTCGGCTCCGAGGTTCCGACCGCTTCGTCGCTCGCGACCATATTCGGCTCAATGGCGAGGCTGTTGCCCATGTGGAAGCTGTTGGCCGTGATGCCCTCGGTGATATGACACAACGATTCCGGGGAGAGCACACCGAGGCTAGGCGCAGCGGCGTGTTGCGAAGTGATCGACGCCAATGTCTCGAACTGCTTGTTCGCAGCCCACCGGCTCAAGGTAACCCGGCTCAAACCACCGGGCCAGCTCAAGTCCTGTCCAAATGAGGCCTGAGCGGCAAATCGTCGTGCACGCGCACGGTTTGGCGTTCGATCTTGTGATGCGTCTTGGGCGGACAATCGCCACTGTGCAGCGCGCAGAAGCGGTCCCCAATTGGGAAGCCGAGGGCGGTGAGGGCAAGCCAGCGCCACAGGCGGAAGGGGACTTGGACCTGTTTGCCCTGCTGGACCACAAGTTCGCGACACAGGGCCTCAAGGAGAAGACCAAGAGTGATTATGCGCGGGACCTCGCCAAATTCATCAAAAGCAGCGGGCAGTCAAAGTTCGGCGCCGATTGACATGGAGATAGCCATCGCGGCGGACCGCCCAGGCGGACCGCAAGCCGGAATACAACCGGGTGCAGGCGGCCAAGCTCGTCCACAAGATGGCGTCGGGCACACACCGGCGATGGGAGAGCGGACCGTGGAGTGCAGGAACTTCACGCCTATCCACGCTCCCGTGGACGTGTCCTGCGGCACATCGGCAGCGATATTGAGGAGGCAGTTGAGCTTCTGGTCGAGCACTCTTACCTGCCACTACCTACGCTTAACGTCATCTCGTACTGAAAACGCACCACGCAAGGTCGAGATGTAACATGCGCCCTTCGTGGATGGTTCTAAGCTTCCTCGGGCGCGGTCAATCTGTGATAACGGTCGCTTGGAACCTCCATCACCGCGACGCGATCAAGGTTGGCGTATCGCGCTCGGTAGTAACCTTCTTCCTCCACTTCGGCGAAACTACACTGGGGAACGTCAAAGGTCGCAGCTTCCAATCCGAAGAAAGTCGTAGCGGTTTCTTCATCCAAGAAGTTCCACTCATCTTCTCCGTCGTCATATGTGACGCGAACATAGGAGGCCATGCGCACGGCTTCCTGATCACCCATCTCTGCGATGATGGCATCGCATTCTTTCTTCAGCTTTCCTGAAACCTCACCCTTATCCCAGTCATCCAAAGCCCGATAGATTTCTGGATGATAATACTCTGGCATCTCCTCTACATCGTCACCGATAAGCTCAATGGTGCGGACATATTGCGGATTTATCAAGAGTATTTTGTTGTCAAGGCTCCAACAATACAGCCATGGCCTGCTTGTGTTATTTCTACGCAGATTATGAAGTTCCTTCAACTGACGTAAAATCGATTCACGCGCCTTTTCATCGATAGGATATTGGCGGCTGCCAACAGTCGTCTTGATTCTGAGCGTGCCGTATCGCGTTTCGGCATCGGCAATTGCAAACGGGCTCGTGCGCCACTCCTCGACATCAATCTTCCAGCCCAGCAGCTCCTCGACCGTGCATTTCAACGTGAGACAAAGGTCCTTGATCTGCTCGACGTTCAACTGCGTTTTGCCTGTTTCCCAACGGGCCACAGTCTGTTGCGTCGTTGCCATCTGCTCTGCCAAATCTTTTTGAGTCATGCCCAGTCGAACCCTAAGCTCTTTCATGTTCATAACTCACCTCGCGTGTTCAACACACGCATTGTGGATGAATTAATCTAACACGTCAAGCGTGTTCAAAAATCGCAGCATGTGTTTTTAGGGCGTCTTCGAGGCTCCGGCAGCCGTTCGTGACCACTTGCGCAAGACACAGGGCTGGTACACAGCACGAATGGGCGATCAAAAATTACTGCTGCGATGCTCGTCATCAGCCAAGCTGCCGCCGCACCTTCCACTAGGGTGCCAAGGTTCGAAATGAGTGCAGCCGACCATAGCGAACGGAAGGTCTTGTGCTCAAAAGGAACGAGTGAAGATGTTCTCTTCGCCATTGTGGGAAGCCTCGGGATTGACCGCGGGGCTGGATTTGTTTCGCCTCACTCAACCATGGCCTCGCCGTACAAGCCAAGCTGCCACAGTGCGCGCCTGCTAACCCAGAAAACTTGGCGGCCTTACAGGCATGCGCAGGACGCGCGAAGCCGCTCAAATCTCCCCAGATGGGTCAGCCATCGAAGACCGGCATCACTTGCCCGTTGAGCGGCTATACGATAATGCTCCGCGCTAAGCAGGAAGCGCCAAAAATTCGAGCGGCGACTTCATTCTCCTATTCAGGAAGGAACTATGAGGCGGCAGACGCGACCATTCACCGTGGAAGTCAAACAAAAGCGCAATTATCAAAAATCCGCACGTTCCATCTGGGGCAATTTCGACATCGCCGCGGCGATGGCCGAGACAACAAAGGAAGTCGAGCTGTTAAATCGTCAGCTTGTTGACTCTACTGTAGTGGTCCTTGATGCTGAACCTTTGCACGAACCGCGAGTGGAGCATTTCATGGCCAATCCCCTGGACACCGAGTCAGCAGTAGTTAGCGAACCGGCAGACAAAACGGAAACGCCAAAACCGAAGGCGAGAGCGCGGCGGTCGAGGAAGCCAGAAGCTGAGGCGAGCTCGCCTGCCCGCAAGAACGGCGCCAAGCCGATATCCGCGGCCACTGAAGCACCGCCGTCAGCGCGAACAGGCCGAAAGAGCTACTCCGCGAAGGATCGTGCCCAGAAGCTGGCGCAGATCGAGACCTCGATCGGCGGCGGCGCTACTCTCAAGAGTGCGGTGAAGCAAGCCGGCATCTCGGAACAGACATATTATCTTTGGAAGAAGGCGGCGGCGCCGGCGGCGGACAGTGACGGGCTGAAGGATCTCGTCGCGCTCGAGGAAGAAAATAAGCGGCTAAAGAGCCTGCTTGCCGATCGTCTCCGCAAGGAGAATGCGGAACTGAAGAAAAGGCTCGGGCTGGATTAAGGAGGGTGGGCAGCTGGTTCTTGGCTCGCCACCTACAGCAATCCCGCCTGCTCGGCCTCGCGGCGCAGATTCTGCCGTGGCCTTGGGCCGATCTGCTGGATGACCAGCCCGGCCGCCAGCGAGCCGAGATCGCCGCAATCCTTCAGGCTGCGGCCTTGCGTGTAGCCGTATAGGAAGCCGGCAGCGTAGAGGTCGCCGGCGCCGGTGGTGTCGACCAGCTCGCGGATCCTGGCCGCATTGATGGTCACGGTCTCGTCGCCGCGCACGATGACCGAGCCCTTTTCCGAGCGGGTGACAATGGCGATCTTGCAATCCTTGCGGATTTGCGCCAGCGCCTCGTCGAAGGACGCGGTCTGGTAGAGCGACTTGATCTCGTGGCTGTTGGCAAAGACGATGTCGACGGTGCCGGAGCGCATCAGATCGAGGAATTCGTCGCGGTAGCGATCGACGCAGAACGAGTCCGACAATGTCATCGACACTTCGCGCCCGGCGGCGTGGGCGAGCTTAGCCGTCTGCCTGATCGCCTCCTTGGCGCGCGGCGGGTCCCACAGATAGCCCTCGAAATAGGTGACCGCGGCGCCCGACGCCTTGTCGGCCTCGACGTCCTCCGGGCCGAGCTCGACGCAGGCGCCGAGATAGGTGTTCATCGAGCGCTCGCCGTCCGGCGTGACGAAGATCATCGAGCGCGCTGTCGGCGGTTCGCCGTTAAGCGGCCTGGTGTCGAAGGCGACACCCTGGGCATGGATGTCATGCGCGTAGATTTCGCCGAGCGCGTCGTTGGAGACCTTGCCGAAGAAAGCGGCGCGACCGCCGAAGGAGGCGACGCCCGCCGCCGTGTTGCCGGCGCTGCCGCCCGAGGCTTCGATGGCCGGGCCCATGCGGCTGTAGAGCAGTTCGGCGCGCCTCGTGTCGATCAAATTCATTGCGCCCTTGATGATGCCGTTGGTCTCCAGGAACGCCTCGTCGCACTGGGCGATGATGTCGACGATGGCATTCCCGATACAAAGCACGTCATAGTCCGGCATCAATTCATGTCTCCGCCAAAAACCCACCGGCTTTCTGCCACGCCGGGCGCGGGCGGGTCTGGCCAGTGGGAATGGGCTTTCCGCTTGCCAATCCGTTCGGCGCCAGCCCTCACGGGGCGGCAAGTCCTGCCTCGCGACGCAATTCGTCGGCCCTGTCTGTCTTCTCCCAGGTGAAGTCAGGCTCTTCACGGCCGAAATGGCCATAGGTCGCGGTCTTGCGGTATATAGGGCGTAAGAGATCAAGCATCTTGATAATGCCCTTCGGTCTGAGATCAAACAACTCAAGAATGAGGCGCTCGATCCTTCTTTCCTCAACCCTCGCTGTCCCGAACGTGTTGACCATGACAGAAACCGGACTGGCCACGCCGATTGCGTAAGCAAGCTGCACCTCGCAGACGTCCGCAAGTCCGCTAGCGACGATATTC
The DNA here is from genome assembly GCF_040321795.1 of Mesorhizobium sp. M0244. NCBI lineage: Bacteria > Pseudomonadati > Pseudomonadota > Alphaproteobacteria > Hyphomicrobiales > Phyllobacteriaceae > Mesorhizobium > Mesorhizobium sp. M0244. The sequence goes on from NZ_JAMYSE010000056.1 coordinate 25,800, forward strand.
TTTGCGACATACCGGGCCGCATAGGCAGCTGAGCGGTCAACCTTGGACGGGTCCTTGCCCGAAAAAGCGCCGCCGCCGTGACGACCCATCCCACCATACGAATCGACGATGATCTTGCGTCCAGTGAGACCGCAGTCGCCGCGCGGCCCGCCGACTACGAACTTCCCCGTCGGGTTGACCAGAATTCTGATGCCTTCCGTCTCCAGGTGGGTCGGCAGGACAGGCTTTATGATTTCCTCAATGACGCCCTCGCGGACCGTCTCTTGCGAGACCTGCTCGTCATGTTGGGTCGATACGACGATGGTATCCAGGGCGACCGGGCGCAACCCCTCATAGCGCACTGAGACTTGGGATTTCATGTCAGGACGCAACCAGCCAAGCTGTCGTGCTTTCCGGACATCTGCCTGTCGTTTCGTCAAGCGATGAGCGAGCTGGATCGGCAAAGGCATCAAGGTATCGGTTTCGCGGCATGCGTAGCCGAACATGAGGCCCTGATCTCCCGCTCCCTGCTGGAGGTCCTGCCCTCGTCCCTCGTCAACGCCCTGGCTAATGTCGGGCGATTGCTCGGTGAGTGCATGAACGACGGAGCAACGCCGGCCGTCAAAGCCGACGGCCTCATCGTCGTATCCAATATCGAGAATCGTATCGCGCGCAACTTGGCTATAATCCACCCGCGCATCGCTGGTAATCTCGCCAGCCAGAACGACTATCCCTGATTTTACCAACGCTTCACAGGCGACGCGCGCCTTGGGATCGGTGCGGAGGATGGCATCGAGGATGGCATCCGAGATGTTGTCGGCCAACTTATCCGGGTGTCCCGCGCCAACCGATTCGGAAGAGAACACGAACTGCCTAGCCATGAAATGCCTCGTTTCGGGTGTTGGAGTTGTATGGGGCATTTTGCTTAGCCCACCTTGCGCTGTTGGTGATCCCCGGGACCTCGAACGCAGCGCACAAATCGGCAACGTCTCTTCGCACGCAGGCATGGAGATCTTCGTCATCAGGCCGCCGGAGGACGCAGTCAATGAAGCCAGCAATTTGCACCATTTCCACATCGCGCATGCCGATGGACGTCACTGCTGGCGACCCCAAGCGAATTCCGCTTGTGACCGCCGGATCCCGCGGGTCGCCAGGCACCATTTAAAGTTCGTAATGATGCCTGCCTGCGCTAACCGCTCGGCATAGGCCTTGCCTGATAGTGGTCGATCGCGAAGATCAAGGATCAGCATGTGATTGTCAGTGCCCCCGGTGACCAGGTCATAACCTCGGTCCAGAAGCGCGTGGGCCAGAGGCCGCCAAGCGAGACCGTCCGCAAGTGTCGGGCGGCGCGATGGCGCCGTCGGCGGAGTTGTCCATGGTGGTTTCGCGCTCCAATTGGATCTATTTCACGGTCAAGCATGCGATCCCCTTCGACGGCGCGTCTTGTGTCGCTTCGAGCCGTTGAAGGTCTCGTTTGTGATAGCCATCGCTGTGGGGCAGGAGATCAACCAACAACTGAACCAGCCCGCCGTCCTTACCTGCTGCTTTGAGATGGTACGAGCACCACGGGCGTTGTTCGTTGCAGTAAAGAAAGTCGGCTCTGGCCAGCAGCCGGACGTGTCGTACAACGTGCTCACGACGCAGACCCAGAATCTCCGCTAGCTGGCAGACAGTTAGGTCCGCGTGCGCGCAAAGACCTAGGATTCGAAGGCGATCTAAATGCGCTGCCGTCCGTAGGCGACTGACCAGTGTCAGCATTGGTCAGGACCAAGCCACTTGGAAAGCCTAGGCACTCGTCCTACTGAATTTGTCATTTCGCGTTCTCCACAGATGTTGCGGCTTTCGAACCAAATTATATGGTTGATTGTCCACCGACCGGACAATGTCGGTGGCCGTGAAGATACTGTTTTGAGCCGATATGGCTGTGTCGAACAAACAAGATGGGCGCTCTTCTTGCCATTGCCTTTAGCCGAAATTGCACGCAGTTCGGCGGGTCGGAGAATAAGCGGCGCCACGGTTTGGACCCCACTGACCTCAGACGTTGCAATAAGCCTACCATTCACAGCGAACCGGAGTTGCTAAGAGTCAATGAATTTCCTTGAAGGATCTGTTGCAACGTTTGCCCAGCCCGCTCGTGCTCCCGGTTTGCAGCGGTCAATCTCGAGCAGACTGACCGTGATGCAAAGATGACAAAGAAAGTTCACTTTCAATCCGATCTTCTTCCGGCGCCAAGGGATACGGCCTGTCCCCTTGTAGTAAAGCGTAGTGAGAAGATTCCATGTGCGGTCAGCTTGATCCTGGATTTTACGCTCGCTGGACTGCTTGATTTTGCGGGGAATGGTGACCCTATCGTCCAGCACGTCCTCCCAAACGAGCTGAGCTCAAGGAGGCTCATGCCGTCGAATGGTGAGATTTTGCGAGGCTCATCGGCTTTGAAAAATGTGTCGATCAAGTGCCGCATATCAGCCTCGTAGGCCTTCAGATCGAGGCTTTCGTTGCTGGCCAGACGCACAGTGTCCCGCGCATTCAGGTAATGCTCGACCTGTTTCTTGATGCGGGCAACGTGGGCGTTGTTGTAGCCTGCGGCATCCATTTCATCCGCGATATTAGCATACGCCCGCAGCAGCCCTGCGGTTGCCTTGTACAGGGCCGCGCGCTGAGGTTCGCGCTATTTAAGGTCTGACGCGATTTCGGTGTTGCCGCAGAAGAAGTGGATGTATTCCAGTTCTCCTTTCGGCGGCTCCACACGCTCGCAAAGCAGGACAATGCGTTCCAGGGCTTGATCGAGACATTCTTTTCCTTTTTTCAGACGGTCCTTGAGCAGCACATCCGGAGCCGGCCCGTCGTCGGAATGATCAAGTTCCGACGTATAGACCGCGATCGCATTCTCAATCTTCTTGAACAGGCCCTTGTAGGCGACGATATAACCGAAATCCTTGTCCTCCCGATTGGTCCGGCAAATCGCTTGGAACAGGCCGTGGTCCTGCATAGACGTCAGTCTATGTAGACATAGGTGCAGCGCATCGAAAGCTGTGAGCAGCTTGTCGACGACCACCAGCAGCTTCATGTTCGCCGGCTCCTTGGTGAAAAGAGCCTTGGCCGCCTCCTCGTACACCTCGGTTTTGGACAAACCGCCCTTGGCCTCAACGCCCTTCAGCAACTCGGTGTAGGTGTTGTAAATGACCTGCCGGTCGGTATCGGTGTTGGCGCCCGTCCCTTCCTTTGTGATGTCCTGCGCATTCGGATTGTACGATTTGATCAGGGCGCACTTGTTGCGGAACGGGTCTTTTGAAAAAGCTCGAAGTACTTGCAGGCTTCGTAGATGCTGGAGGCGACGAGAATTGCGTTGCCGCGTTCGCTTGACAGGCGGGGCTTCACGCTGAAATCGAAGACGATGTCGCTGACGACACGATCCATGCGGGATCGCGAGCTGAGCACGTTTTACATCGTGCCCCATTTCTTTTTTAGCTCATCCCTTTGCCAGTCATTCAGGGCCTTGGTTTTGGCATCGAACCACTGATCAATTTTGTCCTCTGAACCCAGGCGCTGTCCGGGGGCCGAGCGTCTCAGTGCCGTTTTCGCGGAAGGCTGACAGCGCCAAATCTTCCCGCCGCTCAAACAGCCCATAGAGGAACATTTCCACAGCATGCACGGTCGCTATGGCAGCAAGCCGCCGATTATTGGCGCCGCCTTCCAGCTGCAGCTCTTCTGCCTTGCGGAAGAAGTCGCGCCGCACCAAGACAAAATCCTCTGCCCACGGCTCTGCCTGCCAGCCTCCCAGCACGGTCTGACCGGAGACCAGCCAGGCATCTCCAGCCGCCAGCACGTGGGGCACGTCATCGACAAAATCGGACCGGCGAATAGCCTCCATCGCGAGTGTCGTGGCGATGACCTCGGGATCGTCGTCGCCCGCGTCGCGCGGAAGCGCGCCTGTGTCCAGGAATAACTTGTGTGATCAGCCATGACACGGCCTTCCGAATTGCGTCGTGGTAGCGGTCATCGCCAAGCCGCTGAAGGGCGACTGTCGCAAGGGCCGTGGCGCGCAGGCCGGGCCGGGGAACCCCTTCTCTAGTTTCATTCCAGTAGCCCCCACCCTCCTGGCGGCGCACGAGGCGATCAGTCAGGACCGCAATTTCCCGGCGCAGATCGCCGATAAGTTTCGGGCTTCGCGAACAGCGCCAGAGTGCGTAGCCGATATCTTCAACCGGGGCGGCAGCTTCTCCCTCGCCAGTGCCGAGCGCGATCATATGCGTTGCGCATTCGGCCAGCGCGCCGTCAAGGCGCCCTGCTTCCGTCGCGCTGCCGTAAAGGTCCAGGAACCACGCCAGCGAATAAGACCAGTCGGCAGGCAAGTCCTGCCCATTGTGATCCCTTGCGACGACGGCCACGACGGCGTTGCGGCCTTCGGGCGTGCGGGGCTCTATTCCAAGGATCGGGTATAATTCGGGTGTCGGCTGCTGAAGGATACGCGCCGGCACGAGCGACAGTGCTTTCTCCAGCGAGGGAGGAAAATCCTCCAGTTCTTCGGCCAGTTCGGCAGCTTCTCTCCTTCGTCCCTCGCGGCGCGCTTCTACATATTCTGCCGCAACCACGGCAACGGTGCGCTGAGCCCGTTCAGCGGTGCTGGTGGCAATCAGCTCGGCCGGAATGTCACCATCCTTGATCGCCCAGTGCGTACGGTGCTATTCGAACTGTTGAATGCCCAGCCGGTCCGCAATTCTCAACACCGCTGACCGGTCGAGAAAGGCATGTTTCGGATCGGGCTCGAAGGTGAAGGCCAGTTCGTGTCCGCGCCGAACGATATTGCGTATGCGGCTGTGCCGGACCACGCGCACGTGCGGGCCTCCCGCCCCGACTTCGTACATCAAAAGCGCCGGGATTTCCTCCAGCCGGCGCAATGTTTCAGGGCGCGAGGTCGATAGCCTCGGCCTCGGCGCCGCTAGATTCCTTGAACCGGTCAATGGTTGACGTGAACGGCGGCGTTTCCCACCACTCGCGTGGCCCGAGACAAGCAAGTTAAACATGGCACACCACCGACCTCACGCCGCCTTCTCCATAGACCACTTCACCCGTTCGCCGAGAAAGGCGGCGAACGTTTTCACATTCATATTGCCGCTCGCCTCCTCCAGCCCTGCGAGGTAGGCCTTCCGGTCATCGACTCTGACGACTGTCCAGGGGTAACCGCCTGAAGCCAGCATCGCGTTCATGAGGAACCGCGCCATTCGTCCGTTGCCGTCCGGATAGGGGTGCACATAGCCCACAAGCCAATGCCCCAGCACGGCACGCACGGAGGCGTCCTTCTCCGCCTCCAGCAGGTCGAACAGCTCATTCATACCATCGGCCACCGCTTCGGTACGCGGCGGCACGTGCTGCGAGCCGCGCAGGTACACAGGGTGATTGCGATATCCCGCAAGCGCGCTGGCTTTGAGGATGCCGGCGGTCACTGACGGCGCGAACAGCTCCCGGTACCACTCCCGGTGAGTGTCCCGCGTCAACGCGCCGGCTGGCTTGCCGTTGATGATCGCGGCAACAGAGTCTTTGACCTTCTGGAATGCGAGGTAGTAGCCACGCGCGGCAAGCGCATCTCGGTTCTTGCGGTCCTCTTCATCAATCTCCGGATTCCAGCTCCCCTCGCGCACCCGGTCGATGAGTTCCGGGGTGACGCTGTACCCTTCTATCGACAGCGAATGGTAGGCGTCGCTTTCGTAGATATCCTCGACGAACTTCATATAGGCGTCTTTGTCGGACGGCAGTCCGGGTGCCTTCGGGAATATCTCGATGATGGCTTCGCGCTGCGATTGCCAGATCGCGCGCAGGCGGGCGACCAACGGCGGTACGCCCGCCGCAATAGTTGTCACTCCAATTTGTCCCGCGAACGGATCGGATTCGCGCACGTCATAGCCGGCGGCTTTGAAGGCGGCCACGATTTCATCGGCAAAGGAGTCGCGTCCTACGCGACGGAAGGCCCCCGCAAGCCGTCCCGCCACGGCGGAATGGCCGCCATCAAGCAGCAGGGCCAGAACGGTTGATACGTCGCGCACCGACGCCATGGCGATCTGCATCTCGATAGGGGCGCGCCGGAAGAACGCTTCCGGCACCCGGGTAAGGGCGGCCTCGACAGTGAACACGCGCTGGCCGTTTTTCTCTGTCAGTTCGGCCGGCATCTCCTTGACCTTGAGGTCATAGAGCGAAGTGCCGAACAGCAGGTCGATTTTGTTATTCGTGCCTTTGGGGGTGTTCACCACCACCTGAGGCGGAATAGTGGGCGCTTCCGCGTGCAGAAGCAGCGACTGCTCCGGTGAGAGGAACCAGTCCTTGCCGAACCGGTCATTGCAGTAAAGGCAGCAGAACTCCCAGAAGCTCGCGTACCAAGGGGTGGTGTCTTGCTGCCGTGCCTGCGGGCCGGTCGACATGAGCCAGCCTTTGATAACATCGCGCAGGAACCCGTTCTGCAGCAGCCGCTCCCGGTGGACGCGGGTCAGCTCATCTGATTTGAATATGCGCCGCCCACCCTCCTGCAGCTCTTTGAGGACGGCCAGTGATACAGCGAGTTTTTCATGGGGATTGGCCATGGCCGTGCCTTTGCAACTTTTTTATAGCTGTGCGATTACAAGTATATAGTGCTAATAGGCGACAAGTCAATGATGCTGTGGAGTTGCAAGTTTTTTAAGTCGTGCGATAACAAGTTTTTTATGCGATAATCGGCAAATGCGATCGTTTCCATAGCCGCGCGAAGGATCGTTACCCGGATGGGCCGAGACCCAGCTCCCCCGCAGGCTACGCAGGGGCTCGGGGCGAGCCTAGAGCCTGGCCCTCCGAAGCGCTTCGAAGGAGGACGCGCCTCTTTGAAAAACTCGCCCGTTGTGCATCGTGGGTACCCGTAAACGCGAATTCTCAAAGGAAAGACGCTCCTTACCTCTCCCTCTCGCCACGATCATCACGGCCGCGCCCGCGCTCACTACGCCGCGACGCCCGCGAGATCGCTGCACGCATCTGATCGGCCACCAGACCGGGTTGCAGATGAAGGATGTCCGTGACGCTGTCGTGTGTTTGCACCATCACCGCAGTGACGGCAAGGCAGCTGCGCACGCCCATGGAGGAGAGCGTCTCGATATCGCGCGCGATTCCGGCACCCCCACTGGAGTCCGATCCGCCGACGACAAGTACATGCGATGCCTGCGTCAGCGCCCTTTCATCCGTTAGAATGAGCGTTCGAAACGCAGGATTCCGCCGACACTGCTCTTCTTGTTGGCGTTGGTCCAATTCATGTTGGAAGCGCCGTCCACCTTGCCGACGGCGAAGTTACCGTATCGGCCATAGTCGAGTTCCGCCGTAACTGTGAAATCTGGAAGAAACGCATAGGCGACGTTTGCAGCGACACCATGGTTCTTGAGCTGATCACCGGAGAGCTGAAGGTTGAACGAAGTTGTCTCGTTGAGCTTGTAAGTGGCGCCAGCCCAGAAAGCCCAGTTCCCGCCCCAACTCTTATAGAAGCCGCGACCATGAGCGTCGATGGCGTTCGTGGAGTCGTCGTTGAGCTTGCCGTTGGAACCGTAGCCGAGCATTCCGAACAGCAACAGTTCGTTGGTGACATTGATGTCGACACGGACCTTGGCGGCCACCGATTCGTAGTTGCTATCATAAGCGGCAACGCCGGTGATCGCGCCCCAGCCATGTGTGTATTTCAAGCCGCCGACTACGTGCGGTGCGTAGCTGTCGATTGTGCCGACCACGCCCGAGCCTTCTTCGAGCGAAACCACGGCCGAAAAGCCGTTCCCGGCGTCGAAGTAGTACTGAACCACATTGGTATCGAAAGCGCCGTACGGAACCGGCGTCTGGTTGAGTACGTCACCCGCGCCGCCAATAAACATGTCGAAGGCCGACCAGTCCTTACCAACTCGGAGGCCACCAAGCTGAATCCAGGCGAACGTCAAGGTGCTGTCTCCGTTGAAGGCATGGGACCGAGAACTGTCCGAAACCGAAGTGTGGCGGTTGCCGAAGTTCATGCGGGTTTCGGTGTAGGTCTTCAACGTGCCGAGTTCGGTCTCCTGGCCGGTCCAAGTTTTCAATGTGAAGCGCGTGTTGTTTTGCCATGTGCCCTGATGCTCACCAGTCCTCACATCCGAGGTTCTTGCGTGATCAACCAATCCGACATGGCCCAAGCCGACGTCGTAACGGACATAGCCGCCGATGCGCACGCAGGTCTCAGTGCCTGAAATGTAGACGTAGCCCGAGCCGTAGACGTCGCAGACTTTAACGTACTCAGTCGGGTCAGGCTCGGCAACGGCGGTCACGGCGCGAGCGTCGGAAACGGCAATCAGTGCCGCAGTTGAGCCGAGGAGGAGGCTCCTAATGTTCATTGTTGATCTCCGTTCAAAGAGTAAAAGGAATGGACGTCAGTGATGAACTCTTGCTAAGGGAACAGTCGATAACGATGCGCAGTGAGTTGAATTTGAGCAGTTTTGATGCGCTCGTCACGCCAGATATTCATCAGAAATTGAGAATATGGTTGGGTGTTATTGTTACAAATATGCGATTGTTATTACAAATATAATAATCGCCGAAACGACGCCATCCAACATTTCTGTACAAATCATCCCCGTCATCTCCGCTAGTTGTGGGCGGGCCGTCACAAAGGCTTCTACTGCAAATGACGTGCCATCCTGACGACGCAGCTGCGGCTTGAAGCTCAAGTGTGCCGGCGGACCTTGGTTCGCTCTTCCTTCCTTTTTGCCTTGCGGATCAATCCAAGCACGAACGGCAGACGTTTCGGCTACGGTTCGTCTGTTCGCTTCGCGACAGTTTCGTTCAATGGCGACAGCTTTGTTTGCTGTGAGCCCCGACGTTGAGACATCATGCGGCGGCACCGCTCGGTACGACGCCGTCATTTTGGCGAGCGCGATGATCGGTAATCACGCGCTGACGCGCAGCCTTGCCTCCACCACGGAGTCAGTAGGCGCGCCGGCCTTGGCATTGCGGCCGACCTGACGGTCGCGTCGAGCAGCCTCTCGTCCTGATAGACGGCGCGCCACAGCTAATGCTTCTTGCCAGCAATTCACACAACGAGCTCATCGAGATGCCAGAGATCACTATGGGGCTGCGCTAGCTGGCGAGCAAAGTCTGGTCCAACGCCGTGTTATCTCGTTGGATGCGGCAGCCGCGCTCAGCAGAATCTACTCGACCAGGCGCAGGCTGAAGGGAAGGGATGGTGGAACCAAACGGTGCTCGTGAGGGTCGCGGCGGGAACAGCCATGGCCAGTCGCTGACCGTCCAGCCAAGACTGAACGGCCGCTATTGCTGAGAAATACAAGTTTCGAGCCCAAAGCGGAACGGACTGACATAGCGCAAAGACACAGGCGAGCGCAGCGGTAAGGTTGGCGGTTATCAGCATGGGACGGTAACTGTTGCAGACCACAAAATATCGCGAGGCCAGCCTGCCTTGGTACACTATCTATCCGACTGTGTCAGAGTTCTCTGGGGCGGTCGGCGCCGAGGCTTATGAGGAATGGCTCAGGAACCTGCCGGCTGACGATCCGGTGTCGCTCTATTTCCACGTTCCGTTCTGCCGATCAGCTTGCTGGTATTGTGGCTTCCCCACCACCATCACCCGCCATGATGCGCCGATCCTCAACTATCTGGCGGCCCTGCGTGACGAGATCCGTTTGGTCTCGGAGCGAGCGCCGCAGACGCTGCCCGTGAGCGACATGCATTTCGGCGGCGGAACGCCGTCTCTCATAGGACCAGCCGAGTTCCTGGCTCTGATGGAGTTCCTGCGACGCCGCTTCGCTCTCACGAAAACAGCTACGGTTGCCGTCGAGATTGATCCGCGCACGTTCACGGCCGACATGGCCGAGGCCTTAGGAGCAGCCGGCGTGAACCGTGTGAGTCTCGGCGTGCAGAGCTTCGATCCCATTGTTCAAAAAGCAATCAACCGGGTTCAGAGTGAGGCGCAGACGTCGGCTGCCGTGGAAATGCTGCGCCGGAATGGAGTAAGCCGCATCAACTTCGACCTCATCTTCGGTCTCCCGCATCAAACGGTGCAGTCCTGCGTCGAGACCGCGAGGGCGGCGGTCGCAATGCGCCCCGACCGGCTTGCGGTGTTCGGCTATGCGCACATCCCGTCGCTTATAAAGAATCAGCGCCTCATCGAGGAGGCAGTTCTTCCGGGCAGCGCTGCCCGGGCCGAACAGTATGCGGCCGTGGCCGCGACGCTGATTGCCGCCGGCTACCGCGAGATCGGGCTCGACCATTTCGCCTTGCCGGACGACGAGCTCGCGCTGGCACAGAAAACGGGTCGCCTGCGGCGTAACTCGCTGGGCTACTCGGCCACCACCTGCAGAACCCTGATCGGTTTCGGCGCGTCGGCTATCGGCCGCGTCGGCGAGGGGTACGTCCAAAACGAAGTTACACGGGATTCCTACATCCAGCACATCGCAGCTGGCCGTCTGGCGACGTCAAAGGGCTATCGCCTCACCGACGACGACCGCGTGCGAGCCGCAATTATCGAGCGACTAATGTGCGATCTCGAGGCCGATGTGCAGGCAATCTGTGCCGCCCACGGATCTGATCCGATCCGTCTTCTCGATTCAGCTGAACGCTTGGCGATGCTGGCCGAGGACGGGATAGTGGACCTCGAAAACGGTTTTGTCCGCGTACGGCGGGAGCATCGCTTTGTAATTCGCGCTGTCGCTGCCGCGTTCGATGCTTTTCTCGATCGGGATGGCCGTAAGCATCGCCACAGGTGAGGGCAAGCATCCAACCGGAAGCTAAACTCGACGCCCTCGGCCGAGGCCTGTCATGAAGCGCGCGTCAAGGATGCGAAAAGCAGAGCTGATCCGCCTATTTCATCTCATCTTCAATGACATCGACCTCGTGGCTGCCACCGAGGCGTTTCCATATTGATCGCGGTAGGTGCGGGGCATCTGGGTGTTTCGCGGTCAGCGCATGAATATCCCCGCCATGTGATGGGTCAGGAAATCGCGGTGGCTGCAATCAGCCCGTCCATCGATGACAGACCGCGGCCACGCCGCTTCGCGAGGCCCGTCAGGTCGCCCCAGGCCAGGGCAACCAGTTCGTCCACGGGCAGGACTCTCGGCTCGAAGCGCTGCGGCAGGTCCCGGGCGAGCCATCCGGCCAGTGCGTCACGTTTCCGACCTTTGTCCATGAGGGCAGCGCCGCGCCGGATCTCGGCGATCGACACAACGCTGATAAATGAGCGATCTTCATCGAGCCCGTCATCCATTCCAGCACGCGCGCGTCAGGGCTCGGCCTCGTCACCTCGGAGAGGCCATTAGTGTCGAGCAAGAGCCTCACAATGGCAGACCATGCGGTTCATCGCGTAGCCGCTCGATGTCCAGTTCGGCGTTGCGCAGCGGCGATGCGCAGCGAGTGCCCAGAAAACAGCAGCCAGCTCCCCTTCCGGAAGATCGGAGCGGACGCCACGCAAAAAGCGCCAAATCCTTGGCGCCGGCGGTCTGTGTGTTTGCGCGCTGGCGGCTTTGGTGTACTCCTGTGCCGTTTCGACGAGGCTTCCAGCCGGACCGGCAGGGGAGGAGGCTTTGGCGGCGCGGCCGGCACACGGCCCACCTCGAGGACGAGATCGACGATGTCGGGCAGATCCTCGGTCGCCTCACAAATCGGTGAGGTCGTCGGGACACCGTCTTCCACTTTTGTTGATCAGCCGCCTTCCTGGCCATGTTCCGAGACAATAAGGCGCCCGTGCGCCGCCGCCTCGATTAACCCAAGACGCGCAAGGATCTTTTGCCGGAGACAACGAGGTCACCATCCTGCGGTGCCGCGTTGCGTCACAGTCGGCATGAGATGTGCAAAGTGGACCGTCGTCAAACGTCAAACAGAGGCGTTGGTGACTGGACTGAACGACCAGAACGGGCTGCTTGCGCCCTTTCGGACTTCACAAAGTTCGAAAATGGCGTCGTTTCAGGGCATAATCGCCGCTTGTCAAAATGTTTGCGACAAGTCCGGTGAAAGCCTACCGAGTATCTTGTGCTTGGGGGCGGTTAGTTCCGATAAACTAAGCGGCATACACATGCTAATCTATTTGATTTACGGGCCGACCTGCAGCGGCAAAACAGACGCGGCAATCCAAATTGCACGAGAGACCGGATGGCCGGTCATTGCGCTGGATCGTGTACAATGCTGTCCTCAAATCGCCACCGGCAGCGGGCGTCCCTCGGATTCCGAACTGCAATCTACCCAGCGGATCTACTTGGATTCGCGCCCGCTAACCGCGGGCATCATCGACGCCGAGACCGCCCATCGTAAGCTGATAATGCAAGTGGATGAGCGTAGTTCCCAGCCGGGGCTCATCCTCGAAGGCGGTTCGATCTCCCTTCTCAATTTAATGGCGCGAAGTCAGCATTGGGATGGCGCTTTTCGGTGGCATGTAAGGCGGTTGCGGCTCGGCAACTCGGACGCCTTTCTGGAGAGAGCCAAGCGTCGGGTCACAGACATGTTTGTCACGAGAGAAGGACAACCTTCATTGCTGCAGGAACTTGCGGATCAGTGGAAGGAAGATGCAGTCCGTCCCACTTTGGAAGACGTTGACGGATATCGTTGCGCCATTCATTTTGCGAGAGAGCACAGCTTGGCAATCAGCGAAATGCCGTGCCTTCGCAAAGAGCTCCAACAAGATCTTGTAGAGGCGATTGCGAGAGAATATCTCGAATATGCGCGTTGGCAAGAACGCGACTTTCCAGAATGGCAAACTGAGTGAGCAAGCCTCCCCGGACCTCGCCTGCGATGCGGGCACGGTAGCTCCTGAGAATTGCGCTAAGTGGTTTGCTGAAGCAAGCTAGTGCCAGGCGACATTAGGTCCGTGTGGCAGCGGAAGGATTGCTTTCGCCACGGTGACTGCGGAGGAGGCGACATGGCTGCACTGCTCATTTCAGGCATGGGACGGAATGTACCGATGACAAAGTGCTGCGCGCTTCGTAGCGACCGCTACCGTGGCTGACTCGCGAACTACTATCCGCCAGCCCAGTCTGTGGCGTCGTCTCGGCTTTCATCGCCACCGCCTTCGCCCAGGAAACGCCCGAGGCCGCAAGCGTCGCCGTGGCAGTGCGGCACCCGGCAAGATGGGTGGTCATCGGCCCTATCTGATCGACGGGGAGCACCGTGCTTTCGTCCTGGGCGAGGTTGAGCGAGATGCCAACATGACGCTTCATCAATTGACGGCGGCACTGGCTGAACGTGGTCTCCTGCGAGCGTCGGTCGCTTCCTGCACCGCGAGGGCAAGAGCTTCAAAAAAACCGTTCTGCTGGCCGAGCAGCTCAAGCCAAAGCTGATGCGCGGGCGTGCGCAATGGATGCGCTATCAGACCCGCATTGACCCTACGCGCCTGGTCTCCCTGGATGAAACATGGGTCAAGACCAACATGGCGCCGTTGCGCGGCTGGGGTGTGCGCGGCAAGCGGCTGATGGCCCACGCACCATATGGCCATTGGAAGACGATGACCTTCATCACCCCGCTGCGGCAGGATCGGGTGGAGGCGCCTTGGGTCATTGACGGACCCATCAATACGCAGGCCTTTCGCGTCTATGTCGAAACCGAACTCAACAAAACACTGAAGCCGGGCGACATCGTCATTCTCGACAATCCCGGTTCTCACAAGGGCCAAGCCATCCGCGAAATCGTCAGGGCTGCTGGCGCAAGGCGGGTCAAGCCCGCGAGAGCGGCAATTTTGTTCCGGCTATCACCCTCTCGTCGAGAACGGCGTGACGGAAGCGATAAAGTTGCGCCGGCCGGCCGCCGGTTTCTGCGGTTGTCTCACCGGTTTCCTCGACCAGCTCCTGCTGCTCGATTAGCCGGCGAAAGTTCGGCTTACGTACGAGCCTGCCGGCAAGCGCCTCCACGGTGCGCTGCAGCTGCAAAAGCGTGAAGACCGGCGGCATCAGTTCGAATACGACCGGCCGGTATTTGATCTTGGAGCGCAGCCGCGCAATGCCGGTCGCCAGGATGCGACGATGATCGGCGATCATCGATCTGCCCGAGACCGAGGTGGGCGCAGCGGAATGTCCGGCGCGTATTGCTTCCTCCACCAGGGCGGCTTCGTAGAGCAGCTCATAACGTTGAAGCGCGAGTTCCTCGTTCCAATGGCGGTCGTCAAAGCCGAAGGCGATCGCCGCCCGCCGTCGTCGGTCGAGGCGTGTCGTACCGTCGTCAGTGCCATCCGCCCATTCCATCAGGCGCGGCCGCAATTCGTCCAACACGACCGCCGGTGTGCCGGAGCGGTGATCCTCCCACGGGAAATAGTCGTACCAGCTTCCCCAGTGTCGCCCGGCCGGGTCGCCAGCTTCGTCTTGGTGGGTGAGCGCCAGATAGCTGATAGAGACCACGCGGTCGTCAGCGCCAACCCTGTCGCGATCGGCGAAGGTGTAGAGCTGTTCGATATAGCCGAGCGGCTGGCCGGTCTGTTGTTCCACCCATCCCCTGAGGCCCGACTGCAGCGAACGGTGAGCAAGCTCGAACGGGCCCGAGGGCAGGGCGTTTGCCTGCGGGATGGTCAGAACGCAGGGGGCGCTGCTGTCCATGGCGACCACAACGGCGATCAAGTCCGCATTGACGTCGTTGGCCTTGCCTCCAGCTCCGCCTTTCCTAATCCCTTTTGCGCGATCGTCCATGGTCTCCGACGTTGTTGAGCAGAGCCCCTGCCGCGTAGCGGCTGAACCGATTGAATTCCGTTTTTGTCTGATAATTGTCGGCGCGTCAACACCACCTGTCGTGGCGATTTTAGCTCTTCGCAGCTGCACAAAAAGTGCCAACGCGACATCCGTGCTTGGGGAAGGAGGCCCATTGAGTGCGCCGATTCAAAGCTCGTCGATCGACATTCCGACGTTGTTCTCGTCGGCGACAGCGCGGCATGGTTCTCCACGGCTTGGCGTCGACGCTGGGCGTGACGCTGGAGATGATGATCATGCACGGTCAGGCCTGCGCTCCTGGAGCCGGCGCAAATGGTCGTCGACCCGCCGTTCGGTTCCTTTTGAAGAAACCCGGAGCAGGCTTTCCGCAATGCCTGATAAAGCCCTTCCAGTGCGCCCGCGCCAGCATCATCGCACTCGCACTCCAACACAACCTATGCGAGTCAGTAAATCGACTCGCCGGCACTATTGTTTCAGGGGAAATGAATCTAGTTTCAAAGGGTTCGGCCGATAGGCCGGGCACAGCTGCGGCCTTCACGGCCTTTTTGACATAAACGCGTCGCCCGATTGAGATTATCTTGACGGTAGCGCAGTGCGCCATCCATGCCAGTCGAGATGATCATGGGCAAATATCGAGACCATCGCGAGCCACGCCGGCATCGCTATGACGATGACCCCGTTTCCTTTTCGGAACGGACTTCCGAGCCAAGCTATTTTCAGCGCCCGCCGCCCGTGACGGCAGATCCTGTCGATGCGGAGGTATTGTGGTTCACAGTCAGCAAGGGTTTTGGCTTCGTCAAACTGTCGGACGGCACGGAGGCCTATCTGCACGTGCGAGTGTTAGAGGCGGCCGGAAGCCGGGATGTTGCCGCGGGGACGCCTCTCAAGATCACGGTCGAAAAAAGTCCAAAAGGTCATCAAGTCGCGCAGGTGCTGGAGATCGGCGATCACCGCTCGAAAACTCCGTCACATACGCGCGTCGCTGGAGGGACCTTCGTTGAAACCGGTGCGCAGCTGGAGAGCGGGGGCACGGTCAAGTGGTACAAACCCGAAAAGGGCTTCGGCTTCATTGCTCCTGACAACGGTGAGAAGGACGTCTTCGTTCATGCCACCGCCCTGACGCGCTCAGGGCTCAGCGTGCTGGTGGCGGGACAGAAGGTGTTTGTCGAAGGCGGGCAAGGCAAGAAAGGCTGGGAAGTCCGGAGCATTCGCCTTGCCTAGACGGCGATGCATTGCTCGCCTCGAAGGAGATGCCGGAGAGCGTCGGGCGGCCGCCATACTGCTATCCTATTGGCCCCCATCGGGTTCCCGGATTGAGCAAGTCCGGATCCCTATTTTATGCCGCTGCCAGCGTTGTGTTCGCCATGTGCACGCGCGCTGCCGCTGCCAGCAGGTCGGTCTGGGTGATCAGCCCAATAATGCGTCGCTCGGCATCGACGATGACCACGGCATGGCTGCGGCCGTCGGTGAGCACCGGCAGCAGGCTCATGGCCGGCGTATCGGGAGAGGCGGTGCCAGCCTTCGACATCACAGCCCTCACCGCGTCGGTCGCCTTCGTCAGCTCGCGCAGGCCAACTACACCGACCAGCCCGCCCTCGGCGTCGGTCACCGGCAGCGTCCGGATGTTGTGATCGAGCAGCAAGTGACGCGCCTGGTCGGCAGGCGCATGTTCATCGACCGAAATCACATCGCGCGACATGATGTCCTCGCACAGCAGGGTCCGGTGGGAGCGCACCATCGCCTGCAACTCGACCTGCCGTAGCAGCCGCTCAAGATCGTTGCGGTCGATATCGAAGGTTTCCTCCAGCGCGCCGAGCGCGGCATCGATATCCTCGGGCTGGAAGCCGACCCGCTCCCGCGCCGGCGGATCGATGGTTCCATGCGCGCTTTTAAGGGCGGGAGCCGCCACATGCGGATAGTTGCGCCGCGACAGTTTATGGATGCCGTAGCCGAGTGCGACCAGCACGATCGAGTTCAGCGCTACCGGAACGAAGGGAAACAGCAAGCCCGAGCTGAAGACGGCCGGTCCGCCGAACACCGCAGTTAAGGCGGCGGCGCCACCCGGCGGATGCAGGCAGCGCGTGAACGACATGGCGGCGATCGCCAGCGCCACCGCAATGCCGGTAGCAAGGACGGGTTCATGCACAAAATGCGCCACGATCACCCCGACCAGCGCCGAAATCGTATTGCCACCGACAATCGACCAAGGTTGCGCCAGCGGGCTTGAAGGCACGGCAAAGAGCAGCACGGCCGATGCTCCCATTGGAGCAACCAGCAGTGCGACATGTGGGCCAGACCCGTTCGCCAGCGCACTGATCACGCCAGTCAATGCGATGCCGATCATGGCCCCGATGCAGGCGAGCAGCCGCTCGCGCAGCGTTGCACCGGCAAGGATCGGAACAAAGAGACGAAACGCCATGGCATACCCTTGGGCGAGTGGTCGGAACTCCGCGCTCCGCAATGCAGGCAAAGCCACAGATTTGGAAGTTAAGCCAATTCGGAAAGTCGGCTCACGGGGGAAAACTTTTGCGCGAAGCGGCCATTGCCAAATGGGTGCAGACATTTTGATCAGCCAGAGGAGGCGGACGGCACGCTGATCCGCTCGAGCGCAGCTAGAGGCCAAGGGCTGCCGTGCCGCGGGCAGCCGGAAATGGGGATGGTCGGAGGTCGAGCTGGGATGGACACTAAGGAATTCAGAGGCTTCGAAAAGCGTGCTGACAGTGTCGGCATGGCAAGACAAATCAGGCCCTTGTCGCTCCACTTCCGAGGCGAACTCCAGCGGAGTACGGCTTCTACGCGGTGCTTGCTCTGCCTGTCCTTGCCACCATCGGATTCGTTGGCTGCTGAAACGTCCACCTGTAGCCGCTGAGAAGACGACTGCCGCCAGTGCCGTCGTGGAACCGCCATATGACGGCGGCTTGGTTACAGAGCCGGCTCGTGTCGATCGGGCGGGGGAGCCTGATGTGACGTACATGGTCCCAGAAAGTGGCCAATGAAGGTGCTGGCATCGTCAACGTGATCAGGTCACGTAATAGCGGTAACACAACCGCGACCACGAGCCTCTCAGGCGTTCGATAAGGCGGGAAAATCCGATCGCCGGACCAAGCGCGATTCCGCCACACTGCCACACACGAAACCGATCAGGTCACGTTCCAGGCTCGCCAGAAGATTGGAGCCGAGGCCACCTCGGCTGAACTCTGCCATGCCGCGGCCGCCACCTCTTCCAGCCGCGGTAGAAAACGTGGGTCAGCAGCGCCGGCATGGGCGAGCAACTCCCAAAATCGCGAGCAGCGCCATCGGCTCCGCAAGCGGCCGCAGATGTCGGCCGATGAAGCGGAAGGGCGGCGGTGCGATGGAAGCGCCGTGCGACAGCCTATCCAGACCTGTAATCGTGATCAGGCTCATCTGGGTCTCCGGACGCCAGCGTTGCAGATGGTTTTAGGCAAGCGTGAGCAGGCCGTGGGTCCCAATCCGGTCAGGCCGACCACGATCATGGCCGAAAGAACGAGTTCCAATTGAAAGAGCTGACGACCATAGGCGATCAGGTATCGGAGCCTTTCGAACGATGCAATGAGTTCTACCGCAACCAGGGTCTGCCAGCCGTTGGCAAGGCCTTGAGCCCTGTAAAGATCGACGGCACGGCGGAAGGCAGCACGAGTTTCGACCAGCGGCTGAACGAAAGGACACGGCCAGACCCCGTCTCACGACGACGCCGTTGCGCTTCGCCGCCATCAGGCTGGGTAGAGGACTTGCACGTCTAAAGCTGTCGATCATGCTCGGCACACAAAAAAGGGCGGCATTGCTGCCGCCCTTTCCGCTGTAGGTTGATAGGGGGCTGGATTAGAAATCCATACCGCCCATGCCGCCCATGCCACCGCCGGGCATACCAGCCGGCATGCCGCCGCCAGCCGACTCCTTCTTCGGAGCCTCCGCGATCATGGCTTCGGTGGTGACCAGCAGGCCGGCGACCGAGGCCGCGTCCTGCAGAGCCGTGCGCACAACCTTGACCGGATCGACGATACCCATGGCGATCATGTCGCCATATTCGCCGGTCTGGGCGTTGTAGCCGAAGGTTGCCCCCTTGTTCTCAAGGATCTTGCCGGCAACGATCGATGCTTCCGCACCGGCGTTGGCCGCGATCTGGCGGGCCGGAGCCTGCAGCGCGCGGCGCACGATGTTGATGCCGGCGGCCTGGTCGGAGTTGGCGCCGGTTGCCTTGATGCTCAGCGAAGCGCGCAGCAGTGCGACGCCGCCGCCGGGAACGATGCCTTCTTCGACGGCCGCACGGGTCGCGTTGAGGGCGTCATCGACGCGGTCCTTCTTTTCCTTGACTTCCA
>NZ_JAMYSE010000057.1:0-43595 GCF_040321795.1 Mesorhizobium sp. M0244
GGGTGTTAATCCCGAGCCGAGGGGGGGGGGGGCCCCTCTTATTTTGGGGCGCTTGGGTTTTTTTGCCCCGGGGGCCGGGGGCGCATTTTTTTTCCGCGGGGGCGGGGGTGCCGGGCCGGCCGCCCGCGGCCGCATCGCTCGGTCTCCTGCGTCTCAATGCAGCGCTGGCCGAACATCCGTCTAGGACCGACACATGATCAATCCGGAGAAGTACACATGAATGCTGCCATCCGTCTCCCGGTCGAGCAGGCTTATGCCTCTGAATTGCAGGCGCTGGCGCGCGGCGACGACCGGCAAAAGCCTGCGGGCTGGACCCTCTCGCCAAAAGCTGTGCTGACCTACCTGCTCGGCGGAAAGGCCGGTGACGGCACCTTGATAACGCCGAAATATGTCGGGCGCCGCCGGTTGATGGAAACCGCAGTGGCGACGCTCGCCACCGACCGCGCGCTGCTGCTGCTCGGCGTTCCCGGAACGGCCAAATCCTGGGTGTCGGAACATCTCGCCGCCGCCATCATGGGCGACTCGACGCTGATCGTGCAGTGCACGGCCGGCACCGACGAGAACCAGATCCGCTATGGCTGGAACTATGCGCAGCTTCTGGCAAAGGGTCCGAGCCAGGAAGCGTTGGTGCCGACGCCGCTCTACCGAGCCATGCAGAATGGCAAGCTCTGCCGGCTCGAGGAACTGACGCGCATGGGTTCTGACGTCCAGGACACGCTGATCACCGTGCTTTCCGAAAAGATGATGCCGATCCCGGAATTGAACACTTCGATCTACGCGCAGCGCGGCTTCAACATTATCGCCACGGCGAACAATCGGGACAAAGGTGTCAACGAGCTCTCCTCGGCGCTCAAACGTCGCTTCAATGTCGTGGTGCTGCCATTGCCGGAAGACATGGCCGAAGAGGTAGCGATCGTCTCCAAACGGGTCGACGAGATGGCTGGCGGACTCGACCTGCCGGTGCCGAAAAATGTCGGCGAGGAGATCGCACGTGTGCTGACCATCTTCCGCGAATTGCGCTCCGGCGCGACTGCCGACGGCAAGGTGACGCTGAAGACGCCTTCCGGCTCGCTGTCGACCGCGGAAGCGATCGCCACGATGGTTGGCGGGCTCAGCCAGGCGGCGTGGTTCGACAGTGGTAAGCTCGGCGCCGAAGGTCTCGCCGCCAGCCTTGTCGGCGCGATCGTGAAGGATCCGGTGCAGGACAAGGTGGTGCTGGAGGAATACCTGGAAACGGTGCTCAAGAAGCGGCCCGACTACGCGGGCTACTACGCGGCCTTGAACGCAGCGATCTGATACCATGAGGCACGGGGACATCGCCTATTTCGGTATACGCCATCACGGGCCGGGTTCCGCCGACAGCCTAGTGCAGGCACTGCAGGATCTGAAGCCGGTCGCCGTGCTGATCGAAGGGCCGATCGACGCCTCCCCGCTGCTGCCCATGCTGGCCCGGCCGGAAATGCAGCCGCCGGTGGCCCTTCTTTGCTATCCGGAGGAGGATCCCGCTTCGACGAGCTTCTGGCCCTTTGCCGAGTTCTCGCCCGAATACCAAGCGGCCCTCTGGGCCGTGGGCAACCAGGCGGCGCTGCAGTTCATCGACCTGCCGTCGTCGGCACGTTTCACCACTGCGGCAGTTGATGGCGCGGAGGACGTCGATGCGGCCGAAGCAAACCAAGCCCCCGAGAATGACGATGCGGCTCCGCTTGTGCGTGATCCGATAGCCATGCTGGCGCACGCCGCCGGTTATGAGGATGGCGAGAGCTGGTGGTCCGACGTTATCGAACAGAATCCGGAACCCGGACCGATTTTCGCCGCGATCTCCGACGCAATGGCGATGCTGCGGGACGGCGAAGGACCGATCGTGCAGTTCGAAGCCAAGCGCGAAGCGCATATGCGGCTCGAAATCGCCAGGGCGCGAAAGGAATTCGACGGACCGATCGCCGTCGTCTGCGGCGCCTGGCATGTGCCGGCGCTGCGAGCGACACACCTGCAGATAGACGATCAGGCCCTGCTCAAGGGAGTTGCCCGCCGCAAGAGCACGATGACGTGGGCGCCATGGACGGGGCCGCGTCTGGCGCTGGGCTACGGCTATGGCGCCGGCGTCGTCGCACCCGGCTGGTGCAAGCATCTCTGGCGCACGCGCGGCCTACCAGATGCGGCGACCCGGTGGCTTGCAATGATCGCGGCCGTGCTGCGGGTGAAGGGCCACCTGGTCTCGACTGCCTCGCTGATTGAAGCGGAGCGGCTCGCCCGCACGCTTGCCGCCATTCGCGAGCGGCCGAAACCCGGATTTGAGGAATTGCGCGACGCGGCGATCGCCGCCCTCTTCAACGGCGAGGCGCTGCTGTGGGGACTTGTTGAGGCCGAGCTGCTTTTGGGCGCGGACGTCGGCGAAATTCCACCCGACACACCGCTGGCGCCATTGATCGAAGATCTCCAGCGCAACCAGAAGGTTGCGCGGCTAAAACCTGAGGCGCTGGAGCGGGAACTATCCGTCGACCTGCGAAGCGAAAGCGGGCTGTTTCGCTCGACATTGCTGCATCGGCTAAACGTGCTTGGTGTGCAATGGGGCAGATTGACGGATGCCGGTCGCAGCCGTGGTACCTTCCGCGAGCGATGGATCCTGGCCTGGGAGCCTGAATATGCCGTTCGCCTGGTCGAGAACCTGATCTACGGTCCGACCATCGAAAAAGCCGCCAATGGGCGCCTGATCCAGATGATCAATGCTGCGACGACCCTCGACACGCTTGCAACGTTAGTCCAGAGCGCGATCACGGCAAGCCTGTCGGAGGCGTCGACGGCCGGCCTCGCCGCACTTGAGGCGCGCGCGGCGCGCAGCAGCGAATGCCTGGAGATGCTGGCGTCGGTGCCGCCGCTCGCCGACATCATCCGCTATGGCGAGGCCCGCAAAACGGAGACGGACCGGCTGTCCGGCCTTATGGAGCGGCTGATCATCGAAGCCGCGATCGCGCTTCCCTATGCAGCACGCGATCTGGATGAGCAGGCCGCCACGACGCTGGTCGGCGCGATGCGCAAGGCCGATGAAGCAATCAGGCTGGTCGAGGCCGGCGATGACGTCATAAGCGAATGGCGCAACGGGCTTGTCGCCGTGCTGGAGGGGGTACGGTCGACGGCACTGCTGGCGGGATGCGCCGCACACCTTCTCTACGAAGCAGGCTGTCTGTCGGCCGAAGCAGCAGCGACACTGCTCGGCCGACGCCTGTCGCCGGGGACGCCCATCACCGAGGCGGCAGCTTTCTTCGAAGGCTTCTTCAGCACTGCCGGTCAACGGCTGATCTATGACGAGGGGCTGCGCGGCGCCGTCGATGGCTGGCTCAAATCCCTCGACGAAGACACCTTCATCGCGCATCTGCCGCTGTTGCGCCGCGTCTTTTCCAATCTGGACAGCATGGAGCGCCGTCGGTTGGTCGAGGCCGTTCTCGGCCGCGCCGCGCGCTTGCCGGCTGGCCTGACACCGACGCCGGATGGCGGCGAGGCCTGGCGCCGTCACCTAGGGCTGCTTGGACCCTTGCTCATGGGAGAAAACTGCAATGGATGACCAGGCCGAAATGAACGAGCCCGGCCCACTCACTGCCGATGCGGGAAGAGCGCGCCGATGGCGCCTGGCGATCGGCGCCGACGAGGCCTCGGCGGCGCTTTCCAGCGACGACAAACGACTTTCGGCGGCGCTCGACGCACTCTATGGCGACGGCACCAACGCCGCGGCCAGCGATCCGCGCAAGCGGCGCGGCGGACTTGGCCGGTCGGCGCCGCGCGTTGCGCAATGGATGGGCGACATTCGCTCCTTTTTTCCGGCGCAGGTCGTCCAGATCGTCCAGAAGGACGCCTTCGAACGGCTGGACTTGAAGCAGATGCTGATGGAGCCGGAATTCCTCAAGGCCATCGAAGCGGACGTCAATCTCGTCGCCGACCTGATTTCGCTGCGTTCGGTCATGCCGGCCAAGACCAAGGACATCGCCCGCACCATCATTGCCGACATCGTCGCCAAGCTGATGCAGCGACTCGAGCAGAAAACCGCCGAGGCGATACGCGGCGCACTCGACCGGTCGAGACGCACCAACCGCCCGCGTGCGCGGGACATCGACTGGCAGCGCACTATCTCGGCGAACCTTCGCCACTATCAACCCGAGCATAAGACCATCGTGCCGGAGAAGCTGGTCGGCTACATGCGCAAGCAGCGGCGGCTTGTCGATCTGGATGAAGTCATTCTCTGTGTCGACCAGTCCGGCTCGATGGCAAGCTCGGTGATCTACGCCTCGATCTTCGCGGCGGTGATGGCCTCGCTGCCGGTTGTGCGCACCAAGCTTGTCTGCTTCGATACGGCCATTGTCGACCTGACCGAAGAGCTCAGCGATCCGGTCGAGGTGCTGTTCGGCGTGCAACTTGGCGGCGGCACCGACATCAATCAGGCGGTCGCCTATTGCGCCGACCGTATCGAACGGCCAACCAAGTCGCATCTGGTGCTGATCACCGACCTCTACGAAGGCGGCAATGGCCAGGAGTTGCTGAGGCGCATGGCGGGGCTGGTTCGATCCGGCGTCAATACAATCGTGCTTCTTGCGCTGACCGATCAGGGCCGGCCCGGCTATGATCCGACGATGGCAGGTTCGGTTGCAGCACTTGGCATTCCGGTCTTCGCCTGCACGCCAGATCTGTTCCCGGACATGATGGCGGCGGCATTGCGCCGCGAGGATATCGGAGCATGGGCGGCGGGCGCCGACATCAAGCTGGTTCGTGCCGGCGCAGAGGCGCCGAGCCACCCGGCACCAAGTGCCATATAGGTTTGACAAACAGCAGCCCGTGCCGATCGTCGGCGTACTACAGGAGCGGCGCATGACAATAGCAACCGGCTGCGATTTTGGCGGGTTTTCCGCACGCTTTCTTTGCAGCGAAAATCATCTCAGGACGCGCTCACAATCCTCGCCCGTCACCGTTCGCGCGGCATCGATGTCTGCGCGCCGATCGCATCCGTGAGCGCTCGGCCCCCACTGCTCGGCGAGTTCCTGTCGCGGCTGGAAAGGCGGCTGGATCGGTCGGCGATCGTCGCGGCCGATGAGGCCGGGCCGCGTTACAGGGAAGACCCCGACGGCAAAATCGGTGCGCGGCCGGAGGTCGTGCTGCGACCGCGCACCGCCGGCGAGGTGTCGGACATACTGCGCCTGTGCAATGAGGCCGGGCAGAGGCTTGTCATCCAGGGTGGCCGGACGGGGCTCGCCGGCGCGGCTCGCATCCAGCAGGGCGAAGCGGTGCTGTCGCTGGAGCGCATGACGGCGATCGAGGCTCCCGACCGCGGGGCGGTGACCATCATCGCCGAGGCCGGCGCGCCTCTGCAAATGGTGCAGGAAGCGGCCGATGCGGCCGGCTTGTTGTTCGGCGTCGACATCGGAGCGCGCGGCACGGCGACCGTCGGCGGCAATGTCGCCACCAATGCCGGTGGCATCCGCGTGCTGCGCTACGGCATGTACCGGGCGCAGGTGCTCGGCCTGGAAGCGGTGCTTGCTGACGGCAGCATCCTGACGTCGCTCAAGGGTTTGGCGACGGACAATTCCGGCTATGATCTCAGCTAATTGTTCATCGGCAGCGAAGGCACGCTCGGCGTCGTCACGCGCGCTTGCCTGCGGCTGCACCCGAAGCCGGCCACCGAGATCAACGCCTTCTGCGCGCTTGCTTCGCTCGACGCGGCCATCACGCTGCTTGCGCTGCTGAGGCAGACGCTCGGACCGTTGCTCTCGGCTTATGAGGTGAATTTCGCACCGCTTTATGGCGCCATGATTGCCGGCATGGAGGCGCCGGCGCCGCTGCCCGCCGGCTCGCCCGTCTATGTGCTCGCCGAGATACAGGGCAGCGAGCCCGACCGCGACGGCGAACGCTTTGCCGCGGTGCTGATGCAGGCGGTCGATGACGGCGTGATCGACGATGTGGTGGTCTCCCAGTCGCCGCGCGAATTCCGGACGCTCTGGGCGGTGCGGGAAGAGGCCAACCGTTTCCTGTTTTCGATGACAGGCCTGATCGGCGTCGATATCAGCATTCCGCTGGCGAGAATGGCGACTTTCCTGCGCGAAACAGAAGCCGCCATCAAGGCCGTCGACCCCAGCGCCGACATCTACGTCTTCGGTCATCTCGGCGATGGCAATCTGCATTACCAGGTCCGCACCGTGGATCCGGCGGCCGCATACGACATCGTCTATCGGCGCGTGGCCGCGGCTGGCGGCGGCGTTTCGGCCGAACATGGCATCGGCCTCGACAAGAAGGAATGGCTGCGTCTGGTGCGCAGCGATGCCGAGATCACGGCCATGCGGCGCTTGAAAACAGCCTTCGACCCGAACAACATCCTTAATGCCGGGCGCATCTTCGACCTCGGGCCGGGCTGAAATCGAAGGCCGGTAGCGCAGGCCGGGTGCTGACTCTATCTGGCCGCGCGCTTCAATTCCGCATGCGCCACCGCGATGCGGGCGGCAAGCGCGGCGTTGTTGCGGACCAGCGCGATGTTGGCCTTCAGGCTGCGGCCTTGCGAAAGCTCGTTGATGCGGGCGAGCAGGAACGGTGTCAGTTCCTTGCGACCGATGCCGCGTTTCTCGGCCTCGGCCACCGCCACCGCGATCGTGCCGTCGATGAAGGCCGGATCGAGCGCATCTGCCTCGGGTATCGGATTGGCGACGAGGATGCCGGTGCCCGAATCGATCTGCTCGTGCAGCAGCATGGCCCGCGCGATCTCGTCCGGGGTATCGAGACGATGGTCGGACTTCAGCCCACTCGATCGCGTATAGAAGGCCGGGAAATCGTCGCTCCGATAGGCGATCACCGGTACGCGCTGGGTTTCCAGATATTCCAGCGTTTTCGCAATATCGAGGATCGACTTCACGCCGGCGCAAACGACGGTCGTGCCGGTCTGGCCGAGTTCGGTCAGGTCGGCGGAGATGTCGAAAGTGGCTTCGGCGCCGCGATGCACGCCGCCGACGCCGCCGGTCGCAAAAATGCCGACGCCGGCCAAAGCGGCGATCCGCATCGTCGCCGAGACGGTGGTTCCAGCCGAGCCGCCACGCACCATGATGGCGGCGAGATCGCGCCCGGAAGCCTTGACCACGTCCTTTGCCGCTGCCAACTGCTCCAGTTCACTGTCGTCAAGTCCGACCTTGATCTTGCCGGCGACCACCGCGATCGTGGCAGGCACGGCGCCGTTCTCGCGCACCACGGTTTCGACGCTGCGGGCGGTCTCCAGATTGGCCGGATAGGGCATGCCGTGGGTGATGATCGTGGATTCCAGCGCCACCACCGCGCGGCCTTCATCAAGCGCAGCAGCGACTTCATCGTTCAGGTGGACAAGGGAAGGTTTCATGGTCGTCTCGCTTTCGGGGTCGTCTCGCTTTCAGGCGGGGATACGGTGCATGCCGGCGGTGAGCAAGCGCGGCGACAGATCGGGGTGGACGCTGGATTCGCTCTCGGTGGTCAGCGTGGCGAGCAGCGCGCCGGTGCGCACGGCATGAGCTACGGGATCACCCGAAAGCACCTTGTACAGGGTGCCGGCGATCATCGCGTCACCGGCACCGGTGATGTCGACGGCCTGCGCCGGGACGGAGCGCATCGTCGTCACGCCGCTCTCGGTCGCGATGGCAAATCCATGTGCGCCCATGGTCACGATCACCTCGCCGGCGCCGGCGGCGCGCAGCGCCGCAGCGGCTTCCTTCGGCGTCAGCCGCTTGTCAGCATCGGCGATGCCGAGTATTGTATTGGCCTCGTCGTGGTTGGCGAACAAAAGGTCGATGCCGGTCAGGTCCTTCGGCAGGCGGGCCGATTTCGGCGACGATACCGTATCGACGGCGAGCTTGAAGCGCGCGCCCTGCTTGCGCGAGATCAGCGCTGCGATGGTTGCGGCCGGCAGGTTGCAGTCGATGAACACCCATGTCGCCGAAGCCAGATGCGGCCAAAAACGGTCGAGATAGGACGGCGAAAACAGATCGAAGATCTCCATGTCGGCGATGCCGAGCACGAGATCGTTGTTGCGGTCGAGGATGGCCGCGTATTCGGCCGTCGGCCGCTCCGTGGTGGTGATGACCTGGCTGACATCGGCGCCGAGGTCACGCAAATGCCGCACCAGCGAGCGGCCGGTTTCATCCTCGCCGACGATCGAGACGAAGCTTATGTCGACGCCGAGGCGGGCAAGGTTTTCGGTGACGTTGCGGGCAACCCCGCCGAAGCTGCGATAGCCGTCGACCGGGTTCGATGTCTCGAAGATCAGATCCTTCCTGGCGTGGTATTTGCGGTCGAGCACCGCGCCACCGATGCAGACCATACGTTTGGACGCCGGCAAGAGATAGCCGCGGCCGAGAATGTAGCCCTTGTTGATGAGTTGCACGATGTGGGCGGCGACCGTCGAGCGGGCAATGCCGAGCGCGGTTGCAATATCCTGCTGGCCGGCGAACGGATTCGCCGCAATGAGGTCGAGAACCGCTTGTTCCTGTGCTCCAAGGTCGTCCATCGTCTCACCTGGCCCGCCAAATTCGAGGCTGAACTCGATGTAGGAAACAACAGATGATCTTGTCAACATTGGTTTGTCACGGCGGCGTTTGACCAATCGGCGCTCCCGCGGCTCTCTGCCAGCCGGAGAGCGTGTGAGCGCATTGAAGAAAGCTACTTCGGAGGACGAAACTTGCTCTTGTCGGCGTGCAGCACCAGGGAGGCACAGAGGCCTTAACGCCAGGTCCGAAGACTGCTAAGCCTTCAGCACCGAGACGGCCAGTTCGCTGTTGTGGACGTATTCGTTGGCGTCAGGCTGCTTCTGCACGAGCAGGATGAACAGCAGATCGGTCAGCGTCAGTTGCGCATCGCGCGCGGTTATCGACGAGGAGCGCGCACGCTCTTCATCGGCGATCGTGTGGAGGCGAATGTCGGCAATCCGGCTCAGCGGATTGTCGCGAAGTCCAGTGACCGCGATCACGGTCGCGCCACGTTTGCGGGCAAGTTCGCCTATCCGCAGGGTTTCGATGCTGGCCCCGGAATAGGAGAGCGCGAACAGCACGTCACCTCGCCCAAGCGTCGAGACATTGGCCATTTGCACATGGCTGTCGCTGTCGTGCAGCACGTTGCGGCCGAGCTTCATCAGCTTGTATGAGAAATCGCGCGCCACCAGCGAGGATGCGCCGACGCCGGCCAAATGAATGCGACGCGCAGCGTTCAACGCTTCGAGGGCCTTGCCGATTTCCTGCTCGGTGTTGGCCGCGACGGTCTGCTGCATCGACAAAAGCTTGCTGCCGATCAGCTTGCGCAGGATGACCAGATAGCTGTCGCCGACCTCGATCGAACCATGGATCATGCCGGCCGGCACTTGCCATTCCTGCGATTTGGCCTCGCTCACGGCGAGCTTGAGCTCCTGATAGCTGGCATAGCCGAGCTTCTGGCTGAACTTGACGACGCTTGACTGGCTGCGGCCGATCTCGGCGGCGAGCGCCGCTGTCGAGAGGCGCAGCATCTGGTCGGGATTATCGACGATGTACCGCCCAATCTCGCGATCGCCGGGCGCCATGATCTCGAGCTTGGCCTCGATCTTCTTCAGGACGGACATGCGTTCCCCTGTTGCCAGTTACCGGCGATACCAAGCCAAGGAATAAATTATTCCGTCGCTGATTGACAGCCAAGAATGATCCATCAAATCTGGACCGGCGCGGTTTCGGACGGCTTTCGGGCAGGCCGACGATTCGGATGGGCCCAGGAATTCGGACATGAAAGACCGCCCGTAAGCGCGTAGACTCGCCGACACCTCGGATTAGGTCAGAGCCATGGATAAATTGCGGATCGTCGGCGGGCACAGGCTTGAGGGTGCGGTGACGATCTCCGGCGCCAAGAACGCCGCTCTGCCGCAAATAGCGGCGGCGTTGCTCAGTCCCTATCCGCTGCAACTGACCAACCTGCCTGCGGTGACCGATGTCGAAAACATGCTTGGCGTCGTCAGCCTCCACGGCGCCGAGGTCACCAGATCTGCCCATACCGTGACGATCGACACCGGTGCTGCGGTTTCCAAGGAGACAACTTACGATACCGTCAGGCGCATGCGCGCGACGGTGCTGGTTCTCGGCCCGCTGCTTGCCCGCTTCGGCCATGCCCGGGTCTCGCTGCCCGGCGGCTGTGCGATCGGCGCACGGCCGGTCGACATGCATGTCGCCGCACTTGCCGCACTTGGCGCCGACATTGCGATCGAAAACGGGCTGATCGTCGCGTCAGCGCCGGGCGGACTGAAAGGCGCGCGCATCGTTTTGAGCTCACCATCGGTCGGCGCGACCGAAACGGCGAT
The DNA here is from genome assembly GCF_040321795.1 of Mesorhizobium sp. M0244. NCBI lineage: Bacteria > Pseudomonadati > Pseudomonadota > Alphaproteobacteria > Hyphomicrobiales > Phyllobacteriaceae > Mesorhizobium > Mesorhizobium sp. M0244. The sequence continues at coordinate 10,307 of NZ_JAMYSE010000057.1, forward strand.
GATGGCCGCGACCGCCGCGAAGGGCGAGACCGAGATCCTCAATGCGGCGCGCGAGCCCGAGGTGGCCGACCTTGCCGCCTGCCTGAACGCCATGGGCGCGCGGATCGAGGGCGCTGGCACGCACCGCATCCTGGTCGCGGGCAGCACAAGCTGGCGCGCCGCCACGCACGACATCATCCCGGACCGGATAGAGGCCGGCACCTATGCCGTCGCAGCGGCCATTACCGGCGGCCAGCTTGAGCTGACCCATGCGCGGCTGGAGCATATGGCCTCGGTCGTCCAATTGCTCGAAGCCACCGGTGTGAAAATCTGGCCGGGCGATCGCGGGCTGATCGTATCGAGAGACGGGCCACTCAAGGCGGTCGACGTGACGACGGAGCCGTACCCGGGCTTTCCGACCGATCTCCAAGCGCAGTTCATGGCGTTGATGTGCTGTGCCGAGGGCGCTTCGCTGTTGCGCGAGACGATCTTCGAGAACCGCTTCATGCATGTGCCCGAACTGATGCGGCTCGGCGCCAACATCAAGCTGCAAGGCACCATGGCGCTGGTGCGCGGAGGCGAGAAGCTGAAAGGCGCGCAAGTGATGGCCACCGACCTGCGCGCGTCGGTGTCGCTCGTGCTGGCGGCGCTGGTGTCCGAAGGCGAGACGACGATCAACCGGGTCTACCACCTTGACCGCGGCTACGAGCAGCTGGACCGCAAGCTCCGGCTTTGCGGCGCCCAGATCGAGCGGATAATTGGATGAGTGCCGGCGCGGCGTCTCCGCATTATTTCCTGGGCGTCGATGGCGGCGGAACCGGCTGTCGGGCGCGCATCGAAGACGAGGCGGGAACCGTGCTCGGGCAAGGCCTGTCGGGTCCGGCGACAACGCGGCTCGGCATAGAGGCGGCCTGGGCCTCCGTTGCGAAAGCCTTTGGTGCTGCGATCGAAGAGGCAGGATTCGTGGCGGCGGAAATCGCTAGGATCCGCGCCGGCGTCGGTCTTGCCGGCATCGGCCGCAAGGGCGCGCTTAAGGCGTTTCGGGCAATCGCCCATCCCTTTGCGAGCCTCGACTTCGTCAGCGACGGCGTCGCGGCTTGCCTGGGCGCGCATTCCGGCCAGGACGGCGCCATCGTCATCGCCGGAACCGGCTCGATCGGGCTCGGCTTTGTTGAAGGGCGCGACCTGCGCGTCGGCGGCTACGGATTTCCGATTTCCGACGAGGGCAGCGGCGCCGATCTCGGATTGAAGGCAGTGCAGCTCGCCTTGCGTGCCCATGACGGCCGACATGAGCGGACGGCGCTGCTGGCCGAAGTGATGCTGCGCTTCAAGGACGACCCGTTCGAGGCGGTGGCCTGGATGGACCGCGCCAGCGCGACCGACTATGCCGCCCTGGCACCTATGGTGATCCGCCATGCCGACCAGGGGGATCCGGCCGGACGGCGCATCGTGCAAGGTGCTGCCGAGCAGATCGACACATTCGTGCGGGTGCTGTTCGAAAAGGGCGCGCCGCGGGTTACGCTGCTCGGAGGTCTGTCCAGCCCGCTGGAGCCATGGCTCGCTCCCGACGTCCGCCGACGCCTGAAGCCGACCGATGGCGATGCGGTTTCGGGAGCCATAATCCTGGCCAGAAAGTCCCTTTGCGGCGAGTAACGCCCTGCTCGACAAGGAATAGTTTATTCCTGCAATCCGTTGACAGCGGGAATATCGAATTCTAAAAAGTTAACCAAGCAGAAACAAGACAGCCGGTTGCTGGCCGCGGGTACTGGACGTCGCCTGGCACGGCATCACATTCCTACTCACGGCAGATTGAAAGTAAGCAAGTGGTCGAACACGGGTTGATGTCGGAGTTGGAGCGGCTGGTTTCCGAGGACCGCAACCCGAGAACCATCGACATCGACCTGTTGCCGACCGTCGAGGTGCTGCGCAAGATCAATGACGAGGACAAAGGCGTTGCGGCCGCCGTCGAGAAGGTCATCCCGGAGATTGCTGCTGCCGTAGACCGGATCGTGCCGGCTTTCCAAAAGGGTGCACGCCTTGTCTATATGGGCGCCGGCACGAGCGGCCGGCTCGGGGTCCTCGACGCCTCGGAATGTCCGCCGACCTTCGGCGTGCCCGAAGAGATGGTGGTGGGCCTGATCGCCGGCGGCGCCGACGCGCTGGTGCGCTCTGCGGAAGGCGCTGAGGACGATCCGAAACAGGGTGTAAAGGCACTGCAGGACATCAAGCTGACCGCCAACGATGTGGTGGTCGGCATCGCTGTCAGCGGGCGCACGCCCTATGTCGTCGGCGGCCTGACCTATGCAAAGCAGGTGGGAGCGACCACCGTGGCGCTGTCCTGTAATCCGCGATCGACCATTGCCGGCATTGCCGACATTGCCATCTCTCCGGTGGTCGGCCCGGAGGTTCTCACCGGCTCGACCCGCCTGAAATCGGGAACCGCGCAAAAGCTGGTGCTTAACATGCTGTCGACCGCCAGCATGATCCGCATCGGCAAGAGTTATCAGAACCTGATGGTCGACCTCAATCCAAGCAACAAGAAGCTTGTCGCCAGGGCGGTCAGGATCGTGATGCAGACGACCGGCTGCGCGGCGCAGCAGGCACGACAGGCACTCGACCAGACCGGCAACGATGTAAAACTGGCAATCCTGGTGACGATCACCGGCATGGGCGTCGACGAAGCGCGTAAGGCGCTTGGCAATGCGGGAGGCTTCCTGCGCAAGGCAATAGGCGAAAAGACGGTGTAAGGCCGCATGGACACTGGGCCGATGTCCCGGGGCGCGTGTCCCTTCAAAGCGGTCCGGCGAACTGCAAGGCATCAGGTTTAACAATAATGGGAGACGACAATGGTACGGCACATTGGCAAGAAACTGCTTTCCGGCATGACGCTCGCGGCGATGCTCGGCATTGCGGCGGCACCGGCGCAGGCGAGTAGAGCGACGCTGCATATGGCCTGGTCACAGGACGCCACCGGTCTTGATCCGCACAAACAGACGGCATTCTCCTCACTGCGGTTGCTGGAGCTGATCTATGAACCGCTGGTACGGCTCGACGCCAATCTGCAGATCGTTCCGGCGATTGCCGATTCATGGCAGTTCTCGCCGGACGGCAAGGAGTTGAGTTTCAAGCTCAATCCGAAAGCAAAATTCCAGAACGGCGCCGCCGTGACCTCGGCCGATGTCAAGGCATCCTTCGAGCGCATACTCGACGAGAAGACCGGTGCGGCCGCGCGCGCCAACTTTCTTTCGATCGCCAGCATCGACACACCCGATCCAGCCACCGTCGTGTTCCACCTCTCGCAGCCGGATGTGCCGATCCTGACGGCGATGAGCGACGTCAATGCGGCGATCGTCCCGGCAAGCGAAATCACGGCCGGCTCGATCGGCACGACATCAATCGGCTCGGGTCCCTTCAAGCTGGAAAAGTGGGATCCGAATTCCAAGGAAGTGCTTGTCGCCAACAAGGATTGGGCGGGCGGCGCGACCGGCGTCGACAGCATCGAAATCAGCGTGCTGCCGGACGAGACGGCGATCCTGGCGGCGATGCGCACCAAGCAGATCGACTTTGCTTTGCTCAACGATCCGCTTGTCGCCACACTGGTGCCCAAGGAAGCCAGCCTGCAACTGAACCGCGTGCCGGTCCTTGCCTACCACGTGCTGCAACTCAATCCCTCCCGCAAGCCGATGACCGAGCTCAAGGTGCGTCAGGCGATCTCCTGCGCCATCGACCGGCAGGAAGTGCTGGACACCGCCTCGCTCGGCGAAGGCAAGGTCACCGGTCCGCTGACCATCCCGGCGCTGGCGACCGATCCGAGCCAGTTGTTCTGCTATAAGCGCGATGTTGAGAAGGCCAAGCAGTTGATGGCCGAAGCCGGTTATGCCGACGGCTTTTCGGCGACCGTGATCGGCGCCACCGGCGAGCCGCCGACGGCAGCGGCGGAAGCCCAGGTCATCCAGTCGCAGCTCGCCGAAATCGGCGTCAAGCTTGACATCAAGATGATGGAACTCAACGTCTATGTCGACGCCTGGCTGAAGGGCGATTTCGACATGGCCGTCGCGCTGAACGGCGGCAGGGCCGATCCCTACACCATGTATAATCGCTACTGGACCAAGACCGGCAATTTGCAGAAGGTGGCGAACTATATCGACGATACGCTGGACAGCCTGATGCAGAAGGGCCGCACCGAGACTGACCCGGCGGCGCGCAAGACGATCTTTGCTGATTTCGAAAAGCACATTACCGAGATGTCGCCCTGGATCTGGCTCTATACCTCCTACAGCTACACGGCCCAGCAGAAGAATATCGGGGGATTCGAACCGGTTCCGACAGGCTCGCTGTTCAGCCTCGCCAAAGTGACGATCCAATAGCGGCTTCGATGCCAGACGAGAGGGTATTCTTCGCGTGAACTATCTGATGCGGCGACTGGCGACCTTCCCTCTCGTCCTACTTGGTGTGTCCATCGTCGTGTTCCTGGCGATCCGGATGGTTCCGGGCGACTCGATCACGGCGATGCTGGGAACCGAAGCCGGCCTGCTGACGCCTCAGCAGCGCGATGCGCTTGCGGCCTATTTTGGCATCGACCAGCCCTGGTTCATCCAGTACTGGCGCTGGCTGCTTGGTCTCTTCCAAGGCAATCTCGGCATTTCGTCTACCTATGGCAGGCCGGTGCTCGGCGTTATCCTCGAGCGCTTCCCGCTGACGCTGGAGCTCGCTCTGCTGTCGATGATCATCGCTCTTCTCGTCGGCATGCCCGCCGGGATCTTTGCCGCCACGCATAATGAGAAGCTTTCCGACCTCGGCGTGCGCGTGGTCGCGATGATCGGCCAGTCGACGCCGAACTTCGTCCTCGCCTTGCTGATCATCTATACGCTGTCGGCCGGCTTTGGCGTTTTGCCGGCGTTGGGGGAGTTTTCGCCGCTGTGGCAGGATCCGCTGCGCAATATCGGCCAGCTGTTGCTGCCCGCCGTCACGCTCGGTTTTGCTTTCGCGGCTTCGGTGACCCGCATATCGCGTTCGGCGATGCTCGACGTGCTGAGCGACGACTACGTCAGGACGGCGCGCAGCAAGGGCGTCTCGGCGCGCGGCGTCATCTGGCGGCATGCCTTGCCCAACGCGCTCATCCCGGTGGTGACGTTGAGCGGCATCGAATTCGGCTACCTCTTGGGTGGCGCCGTGATCGTCGAGCAGATCTATGCGCTGCCCGGTCTCGGCCGCATGGTGCTGGACGCCATCCTGCAGCGCGATTACGCGCTGGTGCAGGGAAGCGTGCTGTTCATCGCCTTCAACTTCATGATCGTCAATCTCATCGTCGACCTCGCCTATGTCGCGCTCGATCCGCGCATCCGGCTGAGTGAGCATTGATGGCTACCTTGCGGGCTATCTTCGCGCATCCTAGCGGTCGCATCGGCGGTGCGATCGTTGCGCTTTATCTGCTGCTTGCGGCCCTTGGGATGCTCGGGCTGACGCCGCACAATCCGCTGATGCAGCACCGGGTCGAGCGGCTGCATGCGCCTGACAGCACCTACTGGATGGGCACGGACCTGTTCGGCCGCGATGTCGCAAGCCGGCTGATGACCGGGATCGGTCAGTCCTTCACCGTGGCCTTCTTCTCGGTCGCCTTCGCGACCGTGGCCGGCACCGTGTTCGGGCTGGCGGCAGCCTGGTTCGGACGCCGCTGGGACGGGCTTGTGATGCGCATCATGGACGTGCTGCTGGCGTTCCCGGCGATCCTGCTTGCGCTGCTGATCGTCGCGGTTGCGGGACCGGGAACCTGGACCAGCATCGTTGCCATCGCCATCGTCTACACACCGATCTTCACGCGCGTGGTGCGAGGCCCTGCTCTGTCGCTCAAGACGCGCGAGTTCGTCGACGCCGCCCGCACCTTCGGCAGCAGATCGAGCTATATCGTGACACGGCATCTGCTGCTCAATCTGGTGGCGCCACTGACGGTTCAGGTGACGCTGGCGCTGGCCTGGGCACTGCTGACCGAAGCCGGCTTAAGCTTCCTCGGGCTCGGCACGCAGCCGCCCGCCGCGTCGCTCGGCCTGATGCTGAGTGATAGCCGCAACCTCATGGAGACGGCTCCCTGGCTGATGATCTTCCCGGGAGTGGCGATCATGATCAGCATCCTCGGCTTCAACCTGCTCGGCGATGCCCTGCGCGACGTCCTCGATCCCAAGATGCGGAGATCGATCGCATGATCCCGCTGCTGTCTGTCAGCGGACTGCGCGTCGGCTTCGGACGCAATCCGCAAGCCAATGAAGTCGTTCGCGGCGTCAATTTCGATCTCGCCGACGGCGAGACGTTGGCAATCGTCGGCGAAAGCGGCTCGGGCAAGTCGGTCACGGCGCTGTCGATCAATCGCCTCGTCGATTATGGCGGCGGCCGCATCACTGGCGGGTCGATCAAGCTGAGGCGGGCCGACGGCAGCACCTTCGACCTGACAGCCGCAGCCGAGCCGCAATTGACGAAGATCCGCGGCGGCGAAATCGGCATGATCTTCCAGGAGCCGATGACCTCGCTCAATCCGGTGCTGACCATCGGCTGGCAGATCGAGGAATCGTTTCGCCTGCATCGCGGCCTGACCGGACGGCAAGCAACGGGGGCGGCCAAGGACGCGCTCGACCGCGTCCGCATTCCGGACGCAGCGCGGCGGTTGAAATACACGCCCAACCAGCTGTCGGGCGGCATGCTGCAGCGGGTGATGATCGCCATGGCGCTCGCCTGCAATCCGCGCCTGCTCATCGCCGACGAGCCGACGACGGCACTGGATGTTACGGTGCAGGCGCAGATCATGGCGCTGCTCGCCGAATTGAGGCAGGAAACCGGGATGTCGATGATCTTCATCACCCACGACATCGGCCTGGTTGCAGGCATCGCCGACAAGGTCATGGTGATGCAAAGCGGAGAAGCTGTCGAGCAAGGCGGGCTGAACCAGCTACTGGACGATCCGCAGCATCCATATACGCGGCACCTGTTGCACGCGGTGCCGCATTTCGCCAGCGGCCGCGCGACACGCAAGGACGCGCGACGCAAACAGGAAAAGGGTACCGAGCCGGCGCTGAAGGTCGACGGCCTCGTGGTGCGGTTTCCCGTCAAGGGCGGTTTTCTCAGCCGTGCCACCGGTGCCGTGCATGCGGTGGACGGTGTCGATTTCGACCTGATGCCGGGCGAGACATTGGCCGTCGTCGGCGAAAGCGGTTCCGGAAAATCCACAGCCGCCCGTGCGATTCTGGGGCTGGTGCGCTCGACGCGTGGCACAATCTCGGCCAGCACGCGCAAGGCGACCGCCGCCGGGCAGAGCGCCCTTCCCGTGCAGATGGTGTTCCAGAATCCCTATGGCTCACTTAATCCCAGGCTCACCATCGAAAGCATCCTTGCAGAGCCGGTGATCGCCACAGGCGGACAGGTGATTGCCGAAACACGGGCGAAAATGGCCGCGCTGCTGAAACGCGTCGGCCTGCCGGAAAACAGCCTGCAGCGCTATCCGCACGAATTCTCCGGCGGTCAGCGCCAGCGCCTGTGCATTGCCCGCGCGCTGATGCTCAATCCTTCGGTCGTCGTTCTTGATGAAGCGGTTTCGGCGCTCGATGTGTCGGTGCAGGCCAGGGTGCTGGAGCTTTTGATCGAACTGCAGCGTGAATTCGGACTGGCCTATCTATTCATCTCGCATGACATGGCGGTCGTCGAGCGGATCGCCCATCGCATCGCGGTCATCTATGCCGGCCAGATCGTCGAGATCGGCGACGCCACATCCGTGTTGTCGGAGCCGAAGCATTCCTACACAAAACAGCTTATCGCGGCCGTTCCTGCCATCGACCGGCGCCACCAACATTTCAGGCTGGACACGCGCCAGGTCCCCTCGCTCGTGCGTCCGCTGGGATTTGAGCCGGGGCCGGCGAAATGGCGGCAGTTCGGGCCGGATCATAGAGCGCGGGTGGAGGCGTGATGATCGTTGCCCAAAGGGATGCAAGGCTGGAGGGGGTACGAAGGATCACTGCCTTTCAGACGGAGTCCGAACTTGATCGACCATGATCTTTTCGACCGCGCGTTTGCCCCACTCGAAGCGGCGGTGGCTGCGTCGCGCATTCCCGGCGGCGTGCTCGGCATGGTCGACCGGGACGGCCAACGCATCGTCCGGGCAATCGGCTCGGCCCAAACCGTGCCCAAGGTGCATCCGATGCATGTCGAGACATGGTTCGATCTGGCGTCGCTGACCAAGGTCATTTTTACGACGCCGCGCATCCTGGCACTGGCGGAGGAAGGCGTCATCGATCTCGACGCGCCGCTGATCTCGGCCCTACCCGATCTTCGCCAGTATGATGAAAAGGCCTGGGAGCGGAACGTGACGTTTCGCCAGTGCCTCGGCCATCAGACACCGTTTCCCGCCGTCGCGCCGATCTACACTTACGGGCGGGACCCCGAGCTGCTGCGCGCTTTCGTCCTGCAGCGCGAATGGCAGGCCGGGGAGCCGGTCTATTCCGACATCAACTTCATCCTGCTTGGATTCGTCCTGGAGCGCCTGTCGGGGAAGACCATCCGTGATATGGATCCTGGCCCAGGCTTTGCGTTCTCCGCCGAGCCGGATCAAACGGCGGCCACCGAAGATTGCACCTGGCGCCATCGCGTGCTCTGCGGCGAAGTCCACGACGACAATTGCTCGGCGCTGCAAGGTGCCGGTCACGCCGGCCTGTTCGGAACGGCGGCATCGATCCTCGATTTTGCACAAGGGTTGCTGGACGGGACCGGGGCGTCTGCGCGCTCGATAACGCTGATGCGCCAACCCCTGTCCGCGACCCGCACCCATGGCTGGGAGCAGCCCTATGAAGGCTGGTCCGGCGGCCGGCTGTGCAGTCCCGGCACGATAGGCCATACCGGCTTCACCGGCACCGGCCTGTGGATAGACTTCGACAAAAGCAAGGCATGGACCTTGCTCACCAACCGGATCCATCCGACACGTCATTTCAACAGCGGGATCGCAGCGCTTCGCCAATCGGTCGGCGATCTCGTCAACGGGGTCTGACAAATCATGATTGCGAAAAATGGCGAACCAATCTGGGCCGTCGGCCTGATGACCGGCACCGTTCTCGACGGCAACATCGACGTCGCGCTGATCAAGACTGACGGCAAACGCATCGCAGATTTCGGCACCTACACGCTGGCCCCCTACCCGCAGTCGATCCGGACCTTGCTGGAAGAGACGCTTAACCAGGCAAGGAGCTGGAACTTCACCGGGCCGGAGCCGGCGATCTTCCGCGAGGCCGAAGAGGCGCTGACGCGCGCGCAGTCTCAGGCGGTCAAGCAGCTGGTCGAAGGCCACGGCCTGATGATGGCCGATATCGGAGTGGTCGGCTTCCATGGCCAGACCGTGCTGCATCGTGCCCCGCAAGCCGGCCGGCTTGGCCAGACCCGCCAACTCGGCGATGGCGAGCTGATGCATGCGATCCTGGACACTAAAGTCGCCTATGACTTCCGCTCGGCCGACATGCGCGCCGGCGGCCAAGGTGCGCCGCTGTCGGCGGCCTATCACGCCGCGCTGCTGCGCGAGGCCGATGCCAGCGGCGACACGGCAGTGCTCAATCTCGGCGGTGTCGCCAACATCACCTGGTGGGACGGCAAGGATAATGTCGTCGCCTTCGACACCGGACCGGCTAACGCGCCATTGAATGACTTCATCAAATCGAAGGGTCTTGGCGAAATGGACCGCGACGGTGCCCTGGCCCGCGCCGGGACGGTCGACGAGGCACGGCTGGCCAAGCTCCTGCAGCACCCGTACTTGACCAAACCCTACCCGAAATCGCTGGACCGTTTCGATTTCGGCGCCTCGATGGCGGACGGGATGAATGCCGAAGATGGCGCAGCACTGCTGACGGCCTTCACCGCGGCCGCGGTCGGCAAGGCGCTCGATCTTCTGCCACACCGGCCGAAGCGGCTGGTGGTCAGCGGCGGCGGTCGACACAATCCAACGATCATGGCCATGCTTGCCAGCCGCGCCGGCGTCGAAGCGGTTCCGGCCGAGGCGCTTGGCTGGAAGGGCGATGCGGTGGAGGCGGAGTGCTTTGCCTTCCTGGCAGTGCGCGTGCTCAGGGGCTTGCCGATCAGCTTCCCCAGTACGACCGGCGTGCCACAGCCGATGTGCGGCGGACGCCTTGCCGGCTAGTCAGGCTTCAGCTTCTTCTGCAGGAAGATACGGCTGCGGCCGACGGGAAAATCGGGAAGCACGCCGAAGGGCTGATAGCCCTGGCGCTCATAGGCCTTGGCCGCCCTTGGGTTGAACGTGTCGATCCAGGCGCCGTGACAGCCGCGCGCGATCGCCTCCTGCTCGGCCGCCTCGAGCATCCTGCCGGCCATGCGCTGGCCGCGCAGTCTTTCCTCGACCCAGAGCCATTGCACATAGAGCCAGCCCCAGGCGGTGTATCCCGCAATGCCGGCGACAATAGCGCCGTGCTCATCGCGCACGAACACGGCCAATGTCTTCCTGCCGGAGGCGCCGACATCGCTGTCGTTGAACGCCGTAAGCCGCTCTCCAAGAAAAGCGAGCTCCTGCGGCAACGGATTGGCGGTTGTCTCAAGCGTTGTAGTCATCGCATGCCCAGATGGCTCATCCACCGAGCATCTATCGACGGACAGGACCGGGACGCAAGGCTTGCTACGCTACGGGGTCGGCGAACGCCACGCCGCTGCCGCAGCAGCGATCAGCATGAGCAAGGCTGCAACCACCGCCGATGCCGCAAAACCGAACGTGGAATAAAGCGGTCCGAACGCCGTGGTTCCGACGAACACCGCGAGATAGGTCACCGCGCTGTTCAAACCCATGATCGTGCCGCGTCGCGAAGGATCGAGCGCCGACAGACGCATTACCAGGACGTTCAGCCCGAAATGATTGGCAAGGCCCCAGACGGCTATCATCGCTATGGTCAGGCTGAAGCTGTCGCTTGTCGCGGCAAGCGCGACATAGACGACCGCGACGAGCAGGTAGGCAAACGGCATGACGCGCCGCGCGCCCAGGCGATCGATGACGCCGTCAAGAAGTGCCGCCGTGCCGAAGCCGGCGCCATAAGCGAGCGCGGCCAGCCCGTTGGCACTGACCGGCCGCCCCAGGCCATTGTGAAGGTGATCGCCAAGATAACCATAGACACCGTAGAACGCGGTCATGAATGCGGCGCAGGCAACCAGAAGCGGCACTATGCCGGGGACGCTCAAGGCGCCCAGCGGCGTCGGCGCCGGGCCGCTCTTCCTGACATCGCTCAGCGACGTCAGCGTCAGGCTGGCCAATGCGAGTGCTGCCAGCACCGCGACCGCCGCGAAAACGGCGCGCCAATGCACCAGGTCGGCAAGCACGGCCGACAGCGAAACGCCGGCGACCATGCTGAGCGTCCAGCCGGTCAACACGACTCCTATGGTGCCGCTTTCGCGGCCGGGCGGCGCAATCGCGGCGGAGCTGGCATAGATTGCCGGCATCGCGACACCTGCGGCGACGCCGGCGAGAAGCTGGGCCGCGACCAGCGCCGTCACCGTCGGCGCGGCGGCGCTGGCGACGAGCGCTATCGCCAGCAGCAGCAACGCCCCTTGCAGTATGCGGCGGGCGCCGAGCCGGTCGATGTAGCGCGCCAGGAACAAGGCGCTTGCCGACGTACCTAGCCCGAACGCGGCGGACGCGATCATGACCGCCGGCACGCTTGTGCCGAACGACGCGGCCACCGCCGGTGCGATTGGACCGAGCACCAGCGAGTTGGAGCCGATCACGGCGATGCACCCGGTCAGGAGGTAGGCGAGTGCCGGGATTGGCGGCTTGGGGGCCGCCGCGAATGTGGCGACTTGATCACTGTTCGACATATGGCAATAATGGCCGTATTAAATTCTGTATCAATCGGGAATTTTAATATGGATGAAGAAACAGATGGCATTCCGCAGAACAGGCCTGCGGCCCGCGATATCGATGCAACCGACCGAAAAATATTAGGCGTTCTGGTCGACGACGCCACGATTAGCTATGCCGAGCTCGGCGACCGCGTCGGCCTGTCGCCACCGGCAGTCCATGAACGCGTCAAGCGGCTTCGGCGCAGCGGCGCCATCCGCAACACCGCGGCCATCATCGATCCCAAAGCGGTGCGCAAACCGCTGCTCGCCTTCGTCCACATCGACACCAAGGGCTGGGGAAAGACGCCGGAGCTGATGGCGATCGCCGAACACCCCGAAGTCGAGGAGATTCATTCGGTGGCCGGCGATACATGCATGCTGATCAAGGTCCGCACCGAGGACACTCGAGCACTCGAAGGCCTGCTGTCGCGTCTCTATGAAACCCCTGGCGTCACCTCGACCCGAAGCTACGTGGTCCTGTCGACCTATCTCGAACGGCCGGTACAGCCGGGGATAACGACGGAGTGGCCGACGCCCCGGCACATGGCCAAGCCGCTCTATTAACTCAAACGATCCTCACGCGTATCCAAAGTCGAACCGGAAACGTCTTAGGCACTGCATCCTGTGGTCATCCATCGGGCCGGTTCGTTTTCGCCGGTTCCTTGGGGCCCGACGGGATGCCTGTTGCGCAACCGGAGACACGCGATGAGAAAATTGATCGTGGGCAGCTTCATTTCGCTGGACGGCGTCATCGAAGCACCAATGGAATGGGCCTCGCCCTTCTTCGACGAGGAGATGAAGGAGCACTCCTATGAAAAGGCCGGCGAGGCGGATTTTTTCCTGCTCGGCCGCGTCACCTACGAAATGTTTTCGGCGCGCTGGCCGCAGGTCAAAGGCAGCAAGTACATGGACCGCATGAATGGGCTGAAGAAGCTCGTCGCGTCTCGCAGCCTCAAGGAGGTGACCTGGAACGCGTCGCTGATCGAAGGCGACGTCGCCGCCGAAATTGCCAGGATCAAGCAACAGGCCGGCGGCAACATATTGAAATATGGAGTGAGTAATCTCGACCAGACGCTGCTCGCCAACAGGCTTGTCGACGAGTATCAACTCTCGATCGTGCCGACCCGCGTCGGCCATGGCAAACGCGCTTTCCAGGATGTCGACCCGTTCCTGGTCAAGCTGGAGCTTATAGATACGCACCGTTTCAAGAACGGCGTCATTACGCTGACTTATGTCCCGCTGTGATCGTGTACCATGAAGATGCAGCCAAGACTTGACCCGACCGGGCTTTTCGACGTCCGCTACGCCGGCTTCCTGGAGACAGTCGCGCATTTGCGTGGACGGCTGCACCGCTACTGCGCGCGCATGATCGGTTCGACGCTCGACGCCGAAGACGTCATGCAGGAAGCGCTGTTCGAGGCGTATCGGAAGATCGAGAAGCTGGACGATGCGAGCGCTCTTCGCCCCTGGCTGTTTCGCATTGCGCATAATCGCTGCATCGATTTCCTGCGAAGCCGGCAGGTGCGTCAGCATGCGGAGGCCAATTTCGTCGAAGACGAGATCATCCTGCCGGTCGAGCCGGTGGGCAAGGGCGCGGATCGCGCGATCGAACGGCTGGTGATCCACCTGCCGCCCAAAGAACGCGCCTGCGTTCTGCTCAAGGACGTCTTCGACTATTCGCTGGAAGAGATCGCCGACCTCGTCGGCTCGACCGTGGGCGGCGTCAAGGCTGCGTTGAGCCGTGGCCGCTCGAAATTGGCCGCCTTGTCCGGCGAGCCAATCGTCCGTTCGGAGCCCCAGCGCGATCCGGAACTCCTGGAATTGCTCAGCCGCTATGTCGAACTGTTCAACCGCCGCGACTGGGACGGCGTGCGGGCGCTGACCAGCGCCGACGCACAATTGCGGGTCGCGGATTGCTTCAAGGGCCGGCTGTCGGAATCACCTTACTTCATTGAGTACGAAAGAGCCTCGACGACATGGAAAATGGTGATTGGCGAGATCGATGGCGAGGCGGTGCTGCTCGTGCTCCACCATGGCGAAGATGGTTGGAAGCCTGCCCATCCGGTTCGGATCGAAGCCGCCGGCGGGATCATAAATCGCATCACTGATTACTATGCCTGCCCCTGGATCATGCCGGCGGCTGGTGCGGTAATCGTTTCCAGGCCGGCCTAACCGGCAGCAGGACATGCAAGTGTCCGGCATCAACCTCAATGGAATGGTATCGACGCCGGACGGAGCATAGGCGATTACTGAAGCTTCGCCTGCAGGGCGTTGACGTCATTCGTGGTCATTTCGCCGTCGGTCGTCACCTTGCCGTCGACGATCTTCCAAAGGCGGAACGGGCCGGTGATGTCGCCATACTTGTCGAAGGCTACAGGGCCGATGACGCCTTCGTAGCGGATCGGCTTGCCATCCTTGATCAGGCCGAGCGCCTTGGCGAACTCGTCCTTGCCGGCATAGATCGGCGTGCCCGCCGGATCGACCGCCTTGTACATCGCGTCCTTGATCTTGGCCGGATCCTCGGAGCCGGCAATCGCGATAGCCAAGCCGACGATGGCGCCGGCATCATAGGACCGGTCGGCCGCCGGGTTCGACGGCTCAATGCCCGAAAATTCCTTGTAGTTCTTGGTGAAATATTCGGTCGATGCGGTCGGGCTGGTGCCCGAGGAAGTGCCATAGGCATCCTTCAAATAGTCGGCGCCGACGGATTCGATGAAATCCGGGCTGTTCATGCCGTCATTGAGCAGGAATTTCTGGACACCGCCCTGAGAAATCCAGGTACGGGCGATGGTTGCGCCATCGACAGGCGTGCTGACGAGGTAAAGCCCGTCCGGTTCGCCGGCCATGGCCGCGGTTACCTCCGAGGCATAGCTCGACTGCTTTTCATTGTAGGGCGTGTCGGAGACGATGGTGCCACCGAGCGCCTTATAGGCACGCGAGAATTCCGCCACCATGTTGACGCCGAAGTCGTTGTTGACGTGGATGACCGACAGCTTCTTGAAGCCCTTGTCGATGGCATATTTGGCGGCGGCCACGCCTTGCAGAGCGTCCGAGGTGATGGTGCGGAAGAAGATGCCGTTGGTCTTGCCGTCGCGCCCGAGCGCCGTCAGCGTCGGCGACGACGAAGCCGGCGACACCTGGACGATCTTGGCCGGCGCGGTGACCGAGGTCAGGATCGGGATCGACACCGAGGAGATGATGCCGCCGATGATGACAGGCACCTTCTTGACCTGCACGAGCTGGGTTGCGGCGTCGACCGCAATGTTGCCCTGGCTCTGGCTGTCGCGGGTGTCGGTCGCGAGATCGCAGCCGCGCACCCCGCCGGCATCGTTGATGTCGCGGAATGCCATTTCGACCGACTTGGCGCCGGCCTGGCCATATTCGCCGGCCGGGCCGGTCAGTTCCATGACGAGGCCGACGGTGATCTTGCAGTCGGCGGCTTGCGCTGCGCCGGCCGCTGTCAGCAAGGCGAGCGCGGTGGTGATCTGAAGTATCGTCTTTGTCATTGTTGTTCCCCTTTCGTTACACGACTCTCATTCACGTCTTGAGCCTGTTCAGCCTTCCGGCACCTGCAGCCAGGTTTCATGCAGATGTCGCCATTCGACGCCGTTCGGCGCCGATGAACTGGTGGTGAAAACGGCACTCGAGCGACGGCGGCTGTGCTTGCCGGCGCGTTGCTGTGCCTCGACGTAGCAGACGACGATCGTGTCGCCGGCCTGCCAGCCGGCCCGGATATCCTCGATCGAAATAGTGAAGTCGCCGTCACAGCTGGCGCGGCTTGCCCTGACATGGTCAACCACTGCGCCACGATCGAGAACCTGACCGTCCGGCGCAACCATACAGAAGCCTTCTCCCATGACGCGTTCGAAGCGGCTGAAATCTGCCCTGTCGGCGCTTGCCGCATCGAACCACTCGACGAAGAAGCGGTGGAGATCGACAATCTCTGCGCTGGCGCGGGAAAGCAGAGATAGCTTCTCGTCCATGACCGCGCTCATATCCGGCCCGCATTCAAATTGTAGTGCATGATGGAGCCGTGGCGGCCGTGACGGTCGCGTTCCAATGTGTAGACGTCGCCTAGCGGGCCGCGGCTTTGCGCGATCACCGCAGCGATCCGCGTCCGGTCATCGGCGTCGAGCGCGACGTCCATGATCCCGGCATTGGCAAGGGCGTGCGCCTGGTTGCGGGCACCGACGATGACAGCCGCCACTTGCGGCTGCTCCAGCACCCAGGCGCTGGCGATGGTGGCGATGTCGACGCCATGGCGGTCGGCGACGGCCTTCAGTACTTCAAGCAACTCCTGGAAGAGATCCCAGCCACCGAAATCATCGATGATCAGCTTGTATTTGACCAGTGACCGGTTTTCGAGCGGCTTCTGCGGCTCGGCAACGCCAAGCCATTTTTCGCTGAGGAAACCGCCCGCCACCGAACCGTAGCAGAGGAAACTGACGCCGTGCTGGCTGGCGAGCACCGCAAGGCTGTTGGCCGGCCGTTGGTCGAGCACGGAATATTGCAGTTGCTGGCTGACCAGCGGCACGCCGGCGGCCAGGATCTCGGCCAGCCGAGGCGTGTCGAAGTTGGTGGTGCCGACGTTGCGCACCTTGCCCTCCAGGCGGAGGTCGTTGAGCCAGCCGATCGCATCGACGTAACCGGGCACCGAATAATCCCACCAATGGAACTGCACGAGGTCGAGCCGCTCGGTTTTCAGCCGCCGCAGCGACTGGTCGACGATGCTGCTGATGTAGTCGCGGCGGATGTCGGAAAGCCTTTCTAGATCGGGCACCAGCTTGGTGTGTACCTTCATCTTGGCGGCGGCGTCGAGGCCGCGCTCGTTGGCAAGCCGCAGGCGCGCCGCACCGATCAGTTCCTCGACGCCGGTATAGATATCGGCGCAATCATAGGTCCTGATGCCGGCATCGAACGTGGCGATCAGGTCGGTCACTGCCTGTTGGCGGTCGATCGCGCCGTGCCCGCCGGCAAGCTGCCAGCCGCCGCGAATGACGCGCGAGATCGTGTAGCCGGGGCTGAGTTCGAACGCCTTGGCGGTCATCTCTGGTCACTCTCCTTCGGCAGCGGCACCGCCGTGGTCTCGGCATGGCTGAACCGCCGCTTGCCCGTCCTGACGATCCTCAGCCGGCTGGCGCAATTGGGATCGGGACAGGCGATCTCGGCGTCCGATGTCATCCAGTCGTTCCTGTGGGTCGGACGCTGTTTGGCTGCGAGCAGCGGCAACACGGCCGATATCGAATAGATCGAAAAACCCTGCCCCGCCGGCATCGACAGCATCTCGCCCTTCAACTCGAAATAGTCGCCAGCCTTGGCACCGCAATAGATTGGCTTGCCCTCAGGGATGACCGCTTCGACACGAAGGTCGAAGAGTTCGAAACTGTCGTCTTGCTCGGCCATTCAGATCTCCACACGCGTGAAGGTAATGTCGCAGGCGCCGTTGCGGCGGATCACGCCACAGGCGGCGGCGAATTGATCGCGCTCCTCGGGATGCACCTGCGCCACGACGCTTCCGGCAAGCCAGCCGATCGGGAACAAGAGACGCGCACCCTGTCCATAGAACAAGCCTATATCGAAAATCGCATTCGGGTTGCCGCCCCACATGCGCGGCGGCACATAGGACAACACGATGTCGCCCGGCTGCGGCGTCAGCGTTGCATTCTCCGCCGGCAACGGCTTGGCGAAGGTTTGGCCCGCCAGGTCGGCGGCGGGAACCGGGCAGGAGATTTCCGGCCCCGTCCACATCGCATGGATGCTGGCAACGACGCGCGGCTGCCCGAGATAGGCCAGCAGGAAGCCAGCGTTTTCGGGCGCCTTTTCAGGCAACAGCAGCGCCGTCACGGAAAGTTCTGAGCGTGGCTCGGTGATCCTGATGGCAGGCGTCGTCATGCCCTCAAATCCTTCTTGGCCGCGGATTGGAGCTTGTCGCGCAGGAAGGCAAACGGCCGGCTGATGTCGGCCACCAACGCCTCGCGCGCAGCCTGCGCATCCTGCTTGGCAAGCGCTGCGACGATGCTGCGGTGATAGTGGGCGGTATCGACTTCGCCGGCATCGGAAAAGGCGTAGATGGCGACGCGGATGCACGGTCCTGATTGCAGCCAGAGGCTCTCGATCATCGGGATCAGCACGGCGGAGCCGCAGCAACGGTAGATCTCGAAATGGAAGCTCTGGTTGAGCGTGGCCTCGCGGTCGATATCCTTCTTGTGCTTCAGCGCCCGCATCTCGTCCCACTCGCCGAGCATGGCTTCGACCGTGGCTATCTGGCGCGAATTCATGCGCGTGGCGGCAAGTGCTATCGCTTCGCCCTCTATAAGGGAGCGGGCGCGCAAGAGATCGTCGATACGCTCCAGCGTGATAGGCGGCACGCGCACGGAGCGATTTGGGAGCGCCTCCAGCGCCTTCTCGGTGATCAGCCGTCCGAGCGCCTCGCGCACCGGCATGGTGCTGGTGACCAGCGCGTCAGCGAGGCCGCGGATGGTCAGCACCTGGCTCGGCTCGAAAAGGCCGCCGATCAAGGCGCGGCGCAGCTCCGAATAGACGCGATCCTGAACGGTCTCGCGGCCGACCGGCGTAAGCTGGGCTGCGATCGTTTCGTTATTCCGTTCGATGGCGGCCTTCTGCATGGGCAGTCCTGGTCTCTGGCCCGTTTTCGGCTTGCGGAAGAAATTAAAGCCGAATAGCGTGATCAAAGCAAGTGTGATCACAAATCAAATGATAGGCGGCGAAGATCGCTTTCGGCCAGGGATTGATGAGCGACACGACAGAACGGCAGGAGGAGATCCGCACGCCGGTTCTGACGGCCAGGAACGTCGTCAGACGCTTCGGCGGCCTTGTCGCGGTCAACAATGTCTCGTTCGACGTCCAGCAGGGTGAAATACTCGGCCTCATCGGCCCGAATGGCGCCGGCAAGACGACGATGTTCGACCTGTTGGCCGGCAGCATCCTGCCGACCAGCGGCGAAATCCTCCTCAACGGTGTACTCGTTTCGGGGGAAGCAGCCCATCGCCGCATCGGCCGCGGCCTTGGCCGCACATTCCAGATCCCCCGGCCCTTGCCCAATCTGACACTGATCGAAAACGTCATGCTAGCCGCGCAGGGGCAGGCCGGAGAAAAGCTGCTCGCCAACTTCCTGACGCCCTGGCGGGTGGCCGCCGAAGAGCGGGCGGCCGAGACGAGAGCCAGCGAATTGCTTGAGCTCGTGACGCTTTCCCGCCTTGCGCACGAACCGGCACGCGTGCTTTCCGGCGGCCAGCGCAAGCTGCTCGAACTGGCCCGCGTCATGATGGCAGACCCGGCGATCATCCTGCTCGATGAACCGGCGGCCGGCGTCAACGCGACATTGCTCGAAGTCATCATCGACCGCATTCGCGACATCAACAGAAGCGGCATTACCTTCCTGCTGATCGAGCACAATATCGACATGGTGACGCGGCTTTGCCACCGCGTGCTGGTC
This sequence comes from Mesorhizobium sp. M0244, assembly GCF_040321795.1. NCBI lineage: Bacteria > Pseudomonadati > Pseudomonadota > Alphaproteobacteria > Hyphomicrobiales > Phyllobacteriaceae > Mesorhizobium > Mesorhizobium sp. M0244. Next base: position 29,601 of record NZ_JAMYSE010000057.1, read on the forward strand.
ATGGCGAGCGGTCAGCTTCTGTGCGAAGGCACCCCGGACGAGGTCGCACGCGATCCCCGCGTCATCGAGGCCTATCTCGGGGGCGCGGCATGAGCCAAACGGTCCTCGATGTCTGCGATCTCGAAGCCGGTTACGAGCCCGGTGTGCCGATCGTGCGCGGCGCCTCGATCACCGTCGACAAGGGCGAGATTGTCGTCGTTCTCGGTCCCAACGGCGCCGGCAAGTCGAGCCTTATCAAGGCGATCGCCGGCCTTGTCCCGATCACCGGCGGCACCGTCCTGCTGGACGGCAAGGATATCACGGCGGCGCCCGCCCACACCATGGTCCGCCTTGGCCTAGCCTTCGTGCCGCAGACCGAAAACATTTTTCCGCTGATGTCGGTCGAGGACAATCTGAAAGTCGCCTGCGGCATCCTGCAGCCGCGCGAGACCCCTGCCCGCATCGAGGAAATGTATGCGACCTTTCCCGATCTCGCCCGTCAGCGCAAGACGGCCGCCGGCAATCTTTCGGGCGGACAGCGGCAGATGCTGGCCGTTGCCCGGGCATTGATCGTCCATCCCAAGGTGCTGGTGCTCGACGAGCCGTCGGCCGGCCTGTCGCCGAAATTCGTGGCCATGGTGTTCGAGATGCTGGCCGGCATCCGCAGATCCGGCGTTACCATTCTGCTGGTCGAACAGAACGCCAAGGCAGCGCTTGCCATCGGCGATCGCGCCTATGTGCTGGTCGAGGGCAAGGACCGGCACCAGGGCATCGCCTCCGAGCTCTGGAACGATCCGGTCGTCGCCGAACTCTATCTTGGCCAGCGCCGCCTCGATCCTGAAAGAGACCGGCACTCCGGCAAAGGAAGTGCAGCATGAACCTGCAATTTGTCGTCGACGGACTGCTGGCAGGTTCGATGATCGGCCTCGGCGCCATCGGCGTGACGCTCACCTATTCGATCCTGCGCTTCTCGAACTTCGCCCATGGCGATTTCATGGCCTGGGGTGCCTATGCGACGCTCGCCGTCGTCGGCGCCATCGGCGCGATGTTCGGCAAGATCGCGCCGATCGCCCCTCTCTCCTTCGGCTGGCCGCTGATCGCCGCGCTCATCATCGGTATGGCGATCACCGGCCTGCTGGCGCTGCTGCTCGACCTGGTGCTGTTCGCGCGGCTGCGGGCCAAAGGCCAGGCGATCATCGTGGTGATGGCGAGTTTCGGCGCCTCGATGGCGCTGAGAAGCCTGCTCGAATTCATCTTCACCTCGCGTCCGACCTATTTCAGCCGGGCCATCCAGATCGCGATGCCGGTCGGCTTCGGCATTCGCATCACTCCCGATCAGATCGCGCTGCTTTTGGTCACCGCCGTGCTCGTCCTCGGCGTGCATCTCCTGATGACCCGCACCCAGACCGGCCGTTCGATGCAGGCATTGAGCCAGAACGCGGCATTGGCCCGCATCGTCGGCATCGACGTCGCCAAGGTCGTGCGGGTCACCTGGATCATCGGCGGAGCGCTAGCCTGCGTCGCCGGCGTGATGATCGGCATTCTCATCCAGATCCGCCCATTCATGGGTTTCGACATGCTGCTGCCGATGTTCGCGGCCGCCATCCTCGGCGGCATCGGCAGTGTGCCCGGCGCCGTTCTCGGCGGCCTGATCATCGGTCTGGCCGAAGCCGGCGCGGTGCAGTTGATCGGCGCCGAATGGCGGGCGGCCGTCTCCTTCATCATCCTGATGGCGGTGCTGTTCGTGCGGCCCATCGGCCTTTTCGGAGTGAGGGAACGCTGATGGATTTGCTCGGCTATGGCGCCTTCTTCCTGACCACCGCGCTGATCTTTTCGCTGGTCACGCTCGGGCTCAACCTGCAATGGGGGCTGACCGGGCTTTTCAATGTCGGGGTCGCCGGCTTCGTCGCCATCGGCGCCTACACCTCGGCGCTGCTGACCACGCCCGATGATACCGCGCGCCTGGGCGGCTTCGACCTGCCCATCCTTGTCGGCTGGCTCGGCGCCATGCTGGTGGGCGGCGTCGCCGCCGCGATCACCGGCATTGCCACGTTGCGCCTGAGATCGGACTATCTGGCGATCACCACCTTCGGTGTCGCCGTCGTCGTGCAACTGGTCGCGCTCAACGCCCAGAAGCTGACCGGCGGCCCGTTCGGCATCGGCTTCATTCCGCGTCCTTTCGGCGGGCTTGCCGAAACGCCATTGCTGTTCAACCTGTCGAACCTTGCGGTCGTTTCTATCGTGACGCTGATCGCCTATCTCGCGCTGGAACATCTGTCGCGCAGCCCTTGGGGGCGCGTGTTGAAGGCGCTTCGCGAGGATGAGCGGGCCGCGATATCGCTGGGAAAAAGCGCGCGTTTTTACCGCGTCCAGGCCTTTGCCGTGGGCGGCGCCATCATGGCGCTTGCCGGTGCGCTGCAGGCGCATTTCACCGGCTTCATGGCGCCGGACAATTATTTGCCGGCGCTGACCTTCCAGGTCTGGGTGATGCTGATCGTCGGCGGCTCGGGCAGCAATACGGGAGCCGTCGTCGGCAGCATCCTGGTCTGGGCGATATGGGCCGGATCGGGAGCCTTGACCAGTATGTTATTCTCGCCGGAACAGCAGGCCCGCGCCGCCTCGCTGCAGATCGTCGCCATCGGCGTGATGCTGTGCGTTATCCTGCTGGTCAGGCCGAACGGCCTCTTCGGCGACCGGCCGAGGCGTGCAAGGTTGGGCAAGGGCGCGAAAGTGGCACCGGACGAGAGCGCGGCAAGGTCATGAGCAACGTTGCCGTGCCACGCGGCCTTTCGCTATGGCACGCCGTCGGCCGCAACCGCCGTGAACGACCCGCCCTCGAAGGTGCACTCGATGTCGATCTGGCGATTGTCGGCGGCGGGTTCTCAGGCCTTTCAACCGCGCTGCACACCGCCGAAAAAGGCATCTCGGTCGCCGTCCTCGAGGCGGAAATCATCGCCTGGGGCGCAACCGGCAGGAACGCCGGCTTCGTGGTGCCGAATTTCGCCAAACGGGACCCGGACGATATCATTGCCCAACTCGGGCCTGAACGCGGCGAACGCCTTGTCGATTTCGCCACCGGCAGCGCCGATCTCGTCTTCGACCTGATCAAGCGCCACGGCATCGAATGCGATGCGCTCCAGAGCGGATGGATACAACCAGCCCATTCGCAGGCCGCTTTGCAAAAAACCAGATCGCGCGCCAACCAATGGGCAAGGCGCGGAAAGCCGACTGTTACGCTGGACAGGCAGGCGGTCGAGGACCTGACCGGCGTTCGCGGTTATGTCGGCGGCTGGATGGACAGGTCGGGCGGTGTCCTCAATCCAGTCGAATATGCGCGCGGGCTGGCCGACGCAGCGGAAAAGGCCGGCGCGCGCATCTTCGAGCATACACGTGTCGCGTCGATCGATCGCTTAGGGGATGGCTGGGCTCTGAAGACGGCCTCGGGTTCGGTGCGTGCCGGAAAGGTGCTGGTCGCCACCAACGCCTATGGCGGGTCGCTGAACCGCACGCTTGAGCGAACCTATTTCCCGCTGAAGATTTTCCAGATCGCGACGGCGCCGCTGCCGCGCGAAATACGCACCCGTCTGCTTCCCGGCGGGCAAGGCGTCGGCGACACCAGGCGCAATCTTTTCACCTTCCGCTTCGACAACGAAAACAGGCTGATCACCGGGGGCATGCATGTTTTTGGCCCCGGCGCCGACGCCCGTGTGCCGCGGGCGATCTGGCGGCGGCTTGCCAGATATCTCGATCTCCCGGAAATCCCGCCGCTTGAATACAGCTGGTCGGGGATGGCTGCCGTCGAGCCCGACTTCCTGCCGCACCTCGTCGATCTCGGCCCCGGCCTGATCGCGGGCTTTGCCTGCAACGGGCGCGGCATCGCCATGACCACGAGCATGGGCAAGGTGCTTGCGGATTGGGCGGGCGGAACAAAGCCTCGGGATTTGCCGCTGCCGTTCGCGCCGCCGTCGCCGATCCCGCTCCACGGCCTGATGCGGCATGCGCCGAACATGCTGCTTCCCCTAAGCATCCTGCGCGATCGGCTGGATGAGGCAGGCTAGCTGGCTGTCGCGCATGATCGAATGTCGGGGCGCCGCTTGCGCTCCCCATCCCGCTGCGCTGGGCAGAGTAGTAGTTTGGGCACCGACAGTGCTAGAAGAATGCACGCACGGGCCGCCGCCTCGTCCATCAGCCGTCCCGATATCGAACTGCTAGACTCGCCCACATCATGTTGTTAACGACAGCGGATGAAGCAGAACTATCTTTATCTCGTCATCGGCGCTTTGGTCGTCGCCGTCATTGCCTTGGGCATTTACGTTTATCGCGAGGAGACCAAGCCGAAAGGCGTGGAACTTCGTATCGACGATTCCGGCATTTCAGTTCAGGAAAAGTAGACCACGCATTCCTGCTGCCCGACTTTGCGGGCTAGAAGCCGACTTGCACCGTCTCAACCAAGCTCCAAGGTCGTTATCGCATAGACACCGGACTGCGTGAGCTGCGGCGCCCTTCCCTTGTACATTCGAGCCGTTTCGAAGCCCGGTTGCAGACCCGCGGATGACAGCAAATCTGCAAATTGCCCACTGGTCTCGGGCACGTCGAGATGGACGTTTCCAGGGCCGGAAATGTGCACGAACGCGGCGAAGAGACGGCTTGCCGCGTCCAGATTGTCGGCAAAGAGCGGGCCGACCTTGCAGCCGTCGCGGCATCGGCGCGCGACGCCGTATCCCGCAATGGCACCGTCATTGACGACCGCAAGCGCCGTGTGGGGCGGGCGCAGCCAGTGTTCCAGGAAAGACCGTCTCGGACCGGGAAAGAAGCGGCGGTCATAGTCCAGTATGTCCGGCACGAGTTCCGGCCCTATGGCGCGAATGTCGCTGCCGGCGGCTGCCGGGACATTCGGCGACCCCATGAACCGGATCGTCCGGTAGGCCGGTGCAAAACCCATGCTGCGGTAGTTGGCCTGCTGTTCGACAACGCCGTCGAGGCCGATCGTGCGGTTGCCGAGCCGCGCCATGCCGGCATCCCAGACCGCCTTGCCATGGCCTTCGCCACGCCTGTCCGGCCGGCAGATGTAGAGGCCGATGAAGCCGAAATCGTCGCCATAGGCCACAGCCGAAATGCCGGCCACCATCTCGCCATCGACAAAGGCACCGATGAAGCCCTGCGGGTCCGCTGCCTGGAACAGCGCGGTATCGTCGAGCCCGGGGTTCCAGCCTTCCGCCGCCGCCCAATCGACAAGGGTTTGCACGTCTTCAAGTGCGAGCGTTCGGATCGTTCGGGGCATTGCGATCACGCGGCGGCACCAGGCGCGAAGGATTTTAGGTCGCCATGATAGGGCTTTGCTGATGGGCTTGCATAGGCGCCGCGCTTGGATGTCGTCAGGCCAAGCGCGATCAAGGCCTCGGCCTGCTTGACCGCGGCACCGACGCCGTCGATGACCGGAAGGCCGAATTCCCGCTGCAGCGCGGCTGCGAGATCGGCCATGCCGGCACAGCCGAGCACGATGGCCTCGGCGCCATCCTCGTCGATGGCGCGCGCAATCTCGTTGCGCAGCTTGAGGAGTGCATCGGATGCCGGATCTTCGAGGGCAAGAACCGGGATGTCGGCAGCGCGCACGCGTGCCCGCCCCGCCATACCGTAGCGTTGCACCAGCCCTTCGACCGGCACGCGCGAGCGCCCGGTCGTGGTGACGACGGTGAAGCGCTGGGCGATGAAGGAGGCGACGGCAAGCGAGGCCTCGCAAATGCCGATGACCGGAATACTCGCCATGGCGCGTGCCGCATCGAGGCCGGTGTCGTCGAAACAGGCGACGACCGCGGCCTGCGCGCCCAAGCGCTCACCGGTGGCGATCTCGACCAGCAGGCCGGGAACGGCAAGCGCCTCATCATAATAGCCTTCGATCGAAACCGGGCCCATCGTCGAGGTGACGGCAACGATCTTCGTCGATGCGCCGGCGACCGATCGGGCGGCGACCGCGATAGTCTCGGTCATGCTGGCGGTGGTGTTTGGATTGACGACGAGGATCTGCACGGTCACGCACGCTCCCTGCGGCGGCCGACATAGACGATTGCGCCGAGCGTCAGCAGGATCACCAGGAAGGAAAACACGGTCGTCACGGTGCCCAGCGCATAGAGCACCGGTGTCGTCACATTGGTCGTCATGCCGTAGATTTCGAGCGGCAGCGTGTTGAAGGTGCCCGAGGTCATCAGCGTACGGGCGAACTCGTCATAGGACAGAGTGAAGCCAAACAGGCCGACGCCGATCAGGCTGGGTGCAATCATCGGCAGCACGACATGGGCGAAGGTTTGCCAGGACGATGCTCCGAGATCACGGGCGGCTTCCTCATAGGCCGGGGAAAACCGGTTGAAGACGGCGAACATGATCAGCACGCCGAAAGGCAAGGTCCATGTCAGATGTGCACCGAAAGCAGAGGTGTACCAGGCAGGCCGGAAGCCGACCTGCTGGAAGACAACGCCGATGCCGAGGCTGATGATGATCGACGGGACGACCAGGCTGGCGACGGCCAGATAAAACAGTGCGGTGGCGCCGCGAAATTTTTGCCGGAAGGCAAGGCCGGCAAGCAGCGACACGATGACCGTGACGAGCATCACCATCAAGCCAAGGACGAGCGAGCGTTTGAAGCTGCCGCCGAAATCGCCGACCGCCTGGCGCTCGAACAGATTGGCGAACCAGTGCAGCGAGACGCCGTTCAGCGGGAATGTCAGCCCGCCATTCTCGCCCTGGAAGGAGAGGATCAGGATCGCCGAAAGCGGGCCGTAGAGGAACAGCACGAAAATAGCGAAGAACACCGCCAGCACGTAGAATTCGAGGGTGCGCTTGTCGTGGCTCATCGCTTCACAGCTCCTTGCGAATGTCGACGATGCGCAGGATGCCGGCGACCATCAACAGCACCAGCACCAGCAGCACGACCGCGTTGGCGGCGGCCGCCGGATATTGCAGCAGCGACATCTGGTTCTTCATCATCAGCGCGACGGAGGCGCTCTGGCCGCCGGACATCACCTGCACCGTCGAAAAGTCGGCCATCACCAGCGTGACGACGAAAATGGTGCCGATCGCCATGCCGGGCTTGGCAAGCGGGATGACGACGTTCCACAGAACCTGCCAGCCGGAAGCGCCGGCGTCACGCGCGGCTTCGATCAACGACTTGTCGATGCGCATCAGCGTATTAAAGATCGGCGTCACCATGAACAGCGTGTAGAGATGCACCATGGCCAGCACGACGGCGAATTCGGAATAGAGCAGCCATTCGATGGGCTTCGGGATCAGTCCCAGTTGCACCAGCGTCGAGTTGACCAGGCCGTTGCGGCCAAGCACCGGAATCCACGAGATCATGCGGATGATGTTGGAGGTCAGGAACGGCACGGTGCAGACAAGGAACAGCACCATCTGCATGGCCGTGGTCCTGATATGGAAGGCGAGGAAATAGGCGACCCAGAAACCGATGAACAGCGTCAGCGCCCAAACGATGGCGGCGTATTTCAGCGTGTTCAGATAGGTTTTCCAGGTGACCCACGAGCCGAGCGTGTCGGCGTAGTTGGTGGTCAGGAAATCCGGGTACATCGCCGCAAAATCGTAATCCCAGAAGGAGACCACGGCGATCATCAGGATCGGCAGCAAAAGGAACGCGCCGAGGATCAGCGCCAGCGGTGTCGCCTGGAGATAGGGTGCGAGACCGGCCAGAGAGACGCGGCGTCGTCTGGCGGGCATTGCGGCGGCGGTGGCGGGGCGTTCGAGCGCGACAGTCATGAACATCTCGGTATAAGTCAGCGATGCGGCGAAGCCGCCTTTCCTTCTCCCCCTGTGGGAGAAGGTGGCCGAGCGAAGCTCGGTCGGATGAGGGGTGTTCCAGCTTGGCACCAACAGCGCTCCGGCCAGCACCCCTCAACCGTCTTGGCGCTGCGCGCCAATCCACCTTCTCCCACAAGGGGAGAAGGGGAAGACGTTGTACCTACGCAGCGATGAACTCGTTCCAGCGCTTCACCATGTAGCGGTCCTCGTCCATGACCGAGTTCCAGCAGGCGACCTTGCCCATGCGCTCTTCGAACGAGCCGCCGTCACGCACGGCGCCTGCCTTTTCCATGACTTTGCCGTCCGGCGACAGGATGTCACCCTTAGCCGGCTTGCCTTCGATCCAGTAGCCCCACTCGTCTTCGGACATGAACTTCTTAGCCGACACCATGTTGGCCGAGTAATACCCTTGGCGGTTGAGATAGCCGCCCACCCAACCGGACGTGTACCAGTTGATGTATTCATAGGCGGCATCGAGTTCGGCGCCGGAGAGATGGGCTGCCAGGCCAAGCCCGCCACCCCAGGACCGGTAGCCTTCCTTGAGCGGCTGGAAGCGGCACGCGATGCCCTTGGAGCGGACTGCGGCCACGGCCGGCGACCACATCGACTGGATCACCACTTCGCCTGAAGCCATCAGGTTGACGCTTTCGTCGAAGGATTTCCAGAAGGCGCGGAACTGGCCGGCTTGCTTGGCCTTGATCAGGAAGTCGATCGTCTTGTCGATCTCCTCCTTGGTCATGTTGCCCTTGTCTGCGTATTTGATGTTGCCCGTTGCCTCCATGATCATCGCCGCATCCATGATGCCGATCGACGGGATGTTGAGGATGGCGGTCTTGCCCTTGAAGGCCGGATCCATGATGTCGGCCCAGGTAGTGATGTCGCGGCCGACAAGGTCGGGGCGGATACCGAGCGTATCGGCGTTGTAGATCGTCGGCACCATGGTGAACCAATTGGTCGGCGACTTGGCGAACACCTTGCTGTCCTGGGCCTCGACGTAACCGACGGTATGCGGCGCGGTGCCCTGGGCAATGACGCTGTCCGGCGTCAGCTTGCCGGTTTTGAACAGCGGCACCAGCTCGTCGTAATATTTCAGCTTGCTGACATCCATCGGCTGCAGGACGCCTGTCGGGAACACCTTCTTGCAGATCCAGTATTCGATGTCGGCGATGTCGTAGCTGTCGGGCTGCGTTACCGCGCGCTGGGCGGCGGCATCGGAATCGGTTGCCGTCATCTCCAGCGTGATGCCGAGGTCCGCCTTGCACTTGTCGGCGATGGCATTGAGGTTGGACACGCCGGTGCCGAACTGGCGCAGCGTGATGTTCGATTGCGCCCAGATGGTCGGAAAGCCGGTGATGGCGCCGGAACCGGCGGCAAAACCGACGGCGGCGGCACCTGTCTTGAGCAGCGAACGGCGCGATATTCCTGTCTTCTTGTCGGTGGTGTTGGTCATGCTCAGTTCCCCTGTTTTGGTTGGTTATGCTGGGTTTCAGGAATCGAGACGGCCAAGGACGATCGCGTCCTCGGCGTCCCAGGCGATCGGCACCGCGCCGCCGACGGCAACCGGTTTGGCGAAGAAGCTGGTGTCGTTGACGATCACCGTGAAATCCTCGATGCCGGCGCCGTTGACCGAGAGTTTCACGGTCGAACCGCGGTATTCGACATTTGCGATGATGCCGGTGAAACCGAGCCCGGCGGCCGGCGGGTCGCCGATCCGCACATGGTCGGTGCGAATGGCGATATCGATCGGCTGGCCGATCTCCCTGCCCTGCCCGCTGGCCGCGAGCGTGACGCCGCCAGGCACGTCGAAAACGACCATGCCGTCGCGACGGCCGGTGACGCGGCCGGAGATGACATTGTGGTCGCCCATGAAACGGGCGACGAAGGCGGTGGCCGGCCGCTCGAACACCGTGCGCGGATGCGCCGCCTGCTCGATACGGCCGTCGTTCATCACCACGATCAGGTCGGCCAGCGCCATGGCTTCTTCCTGGCTGTGGGTGACGTGGACGAAAGTGATGCCGAGGGACGTCTGCAGCTTCTTCAGTTCGGCCCGCATGCGGATCTTCAGGAACGGATCGAGCGCCGAAAGCGGTTCATCGAGCAACAGCGCCTCGGGATCGGTGATCAGTGCGCGTGCAAGGGCGACGCGCTGCTGCTGCCCGCCCGAAAGCTGCGCCGGGCGGCGGCTGGCATAGGCCTCCATCTGCATTAGTTTCAGCATCTCGAGCGCCTTGGCGCGGCGCTCCTCCTTGCCGACGCCCTTCATCTTGAGGCTGAACGCAACGTTGTCGATCAGGTCGAGATGCGGAAACAGCGCGTAGGACTGGAACATCATGGCGGTGCCGCGCCTGGCTGGCGGCAAGTCGGTAACCACAATGTTGCCGAGACGCACGTCGCCGCTCGAAATGCTCTCGTGCCCGGCGATCATGCGTAGTGTCGAAGTCTTGCCGCAGCCCGATGGGCCGAGCAGGCAGCAATAGGTTCCGGCTGGGATTTTCAGGCTGATGTCTTCGACGGCAGTCGTTGCGCCATAGACTTTCGAAACGGACACTATGTCGATTTCGGTGGCTTTGGACATCCGGCTTCCCCTTTGATCGGATTAGCCAAAGCATCATGCGTGCCAGTTGCGCGCCGCCGCACCAACCGACTGAATCCGCGAAGAAATCAGGGCCGCGTCTATATGACTGCCGATACGGCACCCTCGTGCAATGCATAAATTATAGGCGATTGCCACCGATCCTCGCAAAAATCGTATGCAATCTTTTCCATCTCTGTATTCACTTTGCCTCTCGTCCAAGCGATGCGATTCAGGGTAGAAGAACGCAGGACCACCGCCATGAACATTGCCGACCAGACTTTCCCTGCTATCGACAGTGCCAACGAGGATCGTGCGCAAGCGATCCGCGACCAGCTGCGCGACGCGATCGTCGATCGCCGGCTGGCGCCTGGAACCAAGCTTTCCGAAGGCGAGGTCGGCACGCTGTTCGATGTCAGCCGCACCGTGGCGCGCGCGGCACTGCAGATGCTCTCCTTCGAGGGATTGGTGCGCACCGAGCGCAATCGCGGCGCATTCGTCGCCAATCCGTCGCCGGAGGAAGCGCGGCAGGTCTTTGCTTCGCGCCGGCTCATCGAACCCGGCATCGCGATCGCCGCCGCCGGGCGGATGACGCCGGCGCATGTCGCTGCGTTCAAGGCCCAGCTCGACGAAGAAGGCCGTTTCATCGCCGAACGCGGACCGAACGCGAGGCGATCGGAGATCAAGGCGTCGGGAGATTTTCACCTGCTTTTGGCGTCGGTCGCGGGAAACGTCATCCTGCAGCGCTTCATGGAGGAATTGGTCGCACGTTCATCGCTGGTGATCGCGCTTTACGGCCGCTCGGGTATCTCAAGCTGCGGCCACAGCGAACATACGCAGATCCTCGAGGCGCTGGAAAACGGCAATGCCGAGCGCGCCAGCGCGCTGATGCTGCACCATATCGACCATATCGAGGCCGACCTCGATCTGCGGGTCAGGAGCGGCCCGGCACTCAGGCAGGCGCTCGAGTTCTGAGAGCGCTCAACGCACGATCCTGACGCACATCGGTGTGCCGATCTCGATGGATCGGCCGGTGTCGGTCAACCGGCCGGTTGCGGCATCACGTGCGAAAATCGAGATGCGGTCGGCGTTCTGGTTGGCCGAGAACAGATGCCCACCCGAAGGCGTCAATGCCAGATTGCGCGGCGTGGCGCCGCCGCAAGGCGTATAGTCGACAAGGGCAAGCCTGCCGGTTTGCTGGTCGACCGAAAACACCACGACACTGTCATGGCCGCGGTTGGAGCCGTAGAGAAAGCGGCCGTCGGGCGAGATCTGGATGTCGGCGCAGTGATTGCCGTCGCGCGCCTCGGCCGGCACGGCCGGCTTGCTGTCGATCATCGTAAGCTTGCCCAATGCTTCGTCCAGCGCAAGCGAGACGATCGTCGAATCCAGCTCGTTCATGACGAACACGAAGCGGCCGCCTGGATGCAGCGCCAAATGGCGCGGACCCGCACCCGGGGCAAGCGCCGACTCGGCCAGCTTCGTCAGGCTGCCGTCTGACCCGATGCGATAGGACACCAGCCGGTCGATGCCGAGATCGGCGACGATTGCCATGCCACCGGCAAGCGTCTCGGTTACGCTATGGGCATGGGGCCGCTCCTGGCGGGCCGGATCCGGTCCGGTCCCGCTATGGGCAACGCTCGACAACGGCGCTGTCAGGCCGCCGTCCTCGCGCAATCCGTAGACCACGACCGAGCGATCGGGGCCGCCCTCGCCCATGCCGTAATTGGCGACCAATAACTTCGTCCCGTCGCGCGTGATGGTGTTGTGCGCCGTGATGCTGCCTAGGGTCGGCTGCTTGTTGATGTAGGAAAGCGTGGCGGTCTGCCTGTCGAAGCGGTAGGCCGAGACCACGCCTTCGCGCCAGGGGAACACTTCGGAGTTGGCATAGATGTGGGAGCCGTCCGGCGTCGCCGACAGGAAGGTCGGATTGTCGACGTCATCCGTCTCAGTCAGTTTCCTCGTCTCCAGCGTCTCTTCGTCGAAACTGTAGACGCCCAGCCCGACACCGCGCGCGCCCTGAAAATACGGGGCCTCGCGATTGAGGCTGCCGACGAAAACCAGACAGGCATTCTGCATCATTTCCTCCTGTTCCGCCGGCATTGGCCGCCCCGGATCGCGGCAAAATTTCGCCGAGACTCGCTTGCAACACAACCCCATATGTGAAAATACTATTCACAAAAGAAGATTGACGGGAGGATCGATCATGCATTTCGCTGGTCTGCGGCGCGCCCTGATGGACGATTCCCGCTCCCAGAGGAAGTCGTCATGAGAGGTTTCGCCCCGACCGTGGGCGTGACGTCGACACACCCCACCAACATGCCGAAGGAACACGCCGACCTTCCCGTCTGGAACGCGGAGAACTGGTTCTATGAAGATTGGCCGGTCGGCCAGAAGATCCGTTCGCTGCGCCGGACCATTGCCGAGGGCGACAGCCATCTCTTCAACACGCTGGTGCTCGACATCCATCCTTACGTGCAGGACCAGATGTTTGCCGAAACGGAAGGCATCTTCGGCAAGCGGCTGGTCGCCGGCGCCTTCGTGTTTTCGGCCGGGCTCGGCTTGGTCGCCACCAACTGCATCAACGCCTTTTCGTATGGCTACGACAAATTGCGCTTCATCAAGCCGGTATTCGTCGGCGACACGATCTATTCGATCCGCTCCAACCTCGACAAGAAACCAAAATACGAGGAGATGGGGCTGATCCGCGCCAGCTATGAGGTCTTCAAGGGTGAAGGAGAGCTCGTGCTTTATTGCGAGCACCTGCAGACGGTGAAGTACCGCAATCCGGCCGATTTCGCCGGCAAGACGGAGAAATAGGCAATGGCCGCCATTTCCGAATTGCCGCTGACCGGGCTCGTCGTCGTCGACATGAGCCAGTTCCTGTCCGGGCCCTACTGCTCGCTGCGACTGCTCGACCTCGGCGCCCGCGTCATCAAGATCGAGCGGCCGGATGGCGGCGACCTGTCGCGACGGCTCTATCTCAGCGACACGGAGATCGGCGGCGATTCCACCATTTTCCATGCCATCAATCGCGCCAAGGAAAGCTTTGCCATCGATCTGAAGGACGAGGCCGACCTTGCGGCGCTACGCGGCCTGCTGGCCAAGGCCGACGTGCTGATCCAGAATTTCAGGCCCGGCGTCATTGAGCGCCTGGGCCTCGACTACCAGGCGGTACGCAAGATCAATCCGCGCCTGGTCTATGCCTCGATCAGCGGCTATGGCGAGGAAGGCCCCTGGGTCAAGCGGCCCGGGCAGGATCTGCTGGCCCAGGCCCGCTCCGGCGTGATGTGGCTGAACGGCGACGAGGACCAGGGGCCGGTGCCTTTCGGGCTGGCGATCGCCGACATGCTGGCGGGCTCTGCCGCCGCGCAAGGCATCCTCGCGGCACTGGTGCGGCGCGGCGTGACCGGCAGCGGCAGCCACGTCGAGACGAGCCTGCTCGAAGCGCTGGTCGACTTCCAGTTCGAGGTGCTGACCACGCATCTCAATGACGGACGCCGGCTGCCGCGGCGATCAGCCTTCCGCAGCGCCCATGCCTATCTGTCGGCGCCATTCCCCGACTATACGGCCCAGGCCCCGCAGCTGGCGCACCCCATGACCCCCCCGTCGCAACTCGCCCACCACGAGGGGCGCCA
>NZ_JAMYSE010000058.1:0-42484 GCF_040321795.1 Mesorhizobium sp. M0244
GGCGCTGCCCGGCTCGTTCGGGCGCATGTGGATCGGCCCGCTGCTGCCGCAATTTCTCGCCGAATTTCCCGACGTTCGTATCGAGGCCGAGTTCTCCAACCGGTTCGTCGACCTCGTCGCCGAGAATTTCGATGTCGCCGTCCGCCTCGGCGCGCTGGAGGATTCGCGGCTAGTGGCGCGCAAGGTCGCGACACGGCGGCGGCTGCTGTGCGCCGCACCGTCCTACCTTGCCCGCCGGGGCACGCCGGCTACGCCGGAAGCGCTGCTGGAACACAGCTGCCTCGGCTTCTCGGGCTTCCAGACCTTTCCGGCCTGGGAGATGACCGACAGCACGGGCCGGCGCGTCAGTATCGAAGTTTCCGGGCCGCTGGTCACCGACGACGCCGAGGTGCTGGTCGAAGCCGCCGTACAGGGCGTCGGACTGATGATGAGCACGGATTGGTTGGTCGGACGCGAACTCGCCGACGGCCGGCTGGTGCCGGTGCTGGAGGACTGGACGCTTGCCGACGAGGGCGCCGTCTATGTCGTCATGCCTTCGGCCAAGGGGCAAGCCGCCAAGACTCGCGCCTTCGCCGACTGGATCGGCAAACGCTTTGCGCCCGTCCCGCCGTGGCGGAGGTGAGGGGGTGGTGAAGCTGCCGATCTTCCCCCGCAAGGGGAAGATCGGCCGTCATCTCGGCTTTCGCTAACCTCGCACGTTTCAACTCACTTCTTCTCACCGGGCTGCTTGATGAAATGAGAGAGCAGATCCATCGGCAGCGGAAACACGACCGTCGACGAGCGCTCGCCAGCGATGTCATGCAGGGCCTCGAAATAGCGCAGCTGCATGGCCTGCGGTTCCTGAGCCAGCATCTTGCCGGCCTCGACGAGCTTTGCCGCCGCCTGTTGCTCACCATCGGCATTGATCACCTTCGCACGCCGCAGCCGTTCGGCCTCGGCCTGCTTGGCGATGGCGCGGATCATGCTCTCGTTAAGGTCGACATGCTTGATCTCGACATCGGATACCTTGATGCCCCAGGCATCGGTCCGCTGATCGAGAATCTCCTGGATATCGCTGTTGAGCCGGTCACGTTCGGACAGCATTTCATCGAGCTCATGCTTGCCAAGCACCGAGCGCAACGTGGTTTGCGCCAGCTGGTTGGTCGCGGCCATGAAGTCCTCGACCTGGATGATCGCCCGCTCGGGGTCGACGATTCGAAAATACAGCACGGCATTCACCTTCACCGAGACATTGTCGCGCGAGATCACGTCCTGCGGCGGCACGTCCTGGACCACCACGCGCAGATCGACCCGCACCATCTGCTGGACGAAGGGGACGAGGAGAATGAGACCGGGTCCCTTCACCCCAGTGAAGCGGCCCAGCGTAAAGACCACGCCACGCTCATATTCCCTCAGGATGCGAATGGCCGCGGACAGGAACATCAGCACGATGAGAGCGAGTACCAGATAGACGACATAACCGATGATCATTGCCTTGCTCCATCACGGCGCCGTACCGTGAGCACGAGACCCTTGACGCCCGCCACCTCGACATTGTCGCCTGGTGCCAGTGGTTCGTCGGCCTTCGCCCGCCAGCGCTCGCCCCGGGCAAGCACGTGGCCCTCGCCGCCCTTCCAGTCGAGGATTTCAGCCGGCAGTCCGCGCATGGCCTGCGCGCCGACCCGCGCAGGCCTCTTGCGCGCGGTCCAGACATAGCTGCCGGTCAGGAATGCCAGGCCAAGCGTCAAGGTGGCGGCAGTGCCGATGACGGCCCACGACATCTCGAAGCCGGGCCCCTCGATCCTGAGCAGCATGGCAGCACCCAGCAGAAAGGCTGCCACGCCTCCCAATCCAAGCACCACGGTGGGATTGAAAGCCTCGACGACGAGGAAGGCGATGCCAAGCAGCATCAAGGTAAGGCCGGTATAGTTGATCGGCAGGAGATTGAGCGCATAGAGGCCAAGCAGCAGGCAGATCGTGCCGATCACGCCGGGCGCCACTGCGCCCGGGCTGGTGAACTCGAAGACGAGGCCATAGACGCCGACCAGCATCAGGATGACGGCGATGTTCGGATCGGTGATGACGGCGAGAAGCCTGATGAGCCAGCCAGGCTCCAGCGTTTCAACCGGCAGCCCTTTCGTCGCCAACACTTCTTTCCCGCCGGCCACCTCGACCGTCCGGCCATCGGCCAGTTGCAGCAGTTCGGTCGTGTCCCGGGCGACGAAGTCGACGACATGCTCCTGCAGCGCCGCGTTGGCCGACAGGCTGGCCGCCTCGCGCACGGCCTTTTCACCCCAATCGGCATTGCGTCCGCGCAGTTCAGCCAGGCTGCGGATCAAGGCGACCGCGTCATTGGTCACCTTGGCCATCATCGCATCGCCTGCCGGCGGCCCGGCGGCGTTCTTCTGGTCCTTGCTCGCGTCGTCGTTCTTGTCGCCGCCGCCGGGAAAGGATGGCAGCGGCCCGCCAAGCTCGATGGGCGTTGCAGCACCAAGATTGGTGCCGGGCGCCATCGCCGCGACATGGGTCGCGTAGAGGATGTAGGTTCCGGCGCTCGCCGCATGCCCACCAGCGGGCGCGACATAGCCGATGACGGGAACCGGCGAGGCGAGGATGCCGGCGATGATCTCGCGCATGCTGGTGACCAGCCCGCCGGGCGTGTCGATCTGCAGGATGAGGACCTCGGCGTTTCGCTCCGCGGCGACCGACAGTGCTTCCTTGAACTGGCCGGCGCTCGCCGGACCAATGGCGCCGTTTATCTCGACGCGCAACGCAACCCTCTCGCGGTCGCCGGCCTCTCCGGTTGTGGAAAAGGAACAAACGATCACAGCGGCGACGAAAGTCGCGGCGAGAAGGGCCACACGCCAGAGTTTCACGCTCAAAGCTCCACATACAAGATATGGGCTCGATTTTGCCGAAATCCATGACGGGGCTCGGCCGAGCTTGAAGGCGCAGCGATCATGGATCGATCCCCGGGGCGGTGACGGCACTGGCCGGCCTGTGCTTGCCGCCAGCCCGCGCTACATCCGATCAATCGAAAAGCACCCAGGAGAAAAACAATGCGTCTGCAACCCGCTTTCCTGTTCGATCTCGACGGCACGTTGGTCGACAGCGTCTACCAGCATGTGCTGGCCTGGAAGGAGGCGCTCGACGAGGAGGATATCGAGCTGTCGGTCTGGCGCATCCACCGCAAGATCGGCATGAGCGGCGGGCTGTTCACCAACCAGCTGCTGCGCGAAACCAACATTGAGATCAGCACCGAGCGCGTCGACCGGCTGCGGCGGCGCCATGCCGCAGCCTATCAGCGCCAGGCGAGCCGCATCCGGCCGCTCCCCGGTGCGCGCGAATTGCTGGCGTGGCTGACGGAGGCGGGCATACCGTGGGCGATCGCCACCAGCGGGCGCATGGAGACGGCGTCGGTCAACCTCGCCGCGCTCGGCGTCGATCCGGAGCGGACGCCGGTGGTGACGCGCGACCTGGTCAAATACGCCAAGCCCGATCCGGACCTGTTCATCGCCGCAGCCGAAAGGCTGAACGTGCCGATCGAGGCAACGGTGGTCGTTGGCGACAGCGTCTGGGACATGCTGGCGGCGGTTCGCTGCCGGGCGCTGGGCGTCGGCCTGCTCAGCGGCGGCTACGGCACCGAGGAGCTTCGGCAATCGGGCGCGTTCCGCGTCTACGAAGATCCCGACGACATGCTGCGCCATATCGACGAGGTCGGCGGCCGCACCTGACGGTGACGGGCGGCTGTCGCTGTCATTTCGATCACACCCATCTCTTGCGCATTGGAGCCCACTCTAGCGGGTTCTATTGCGCGGCGTCCTCCTGGATTGTCTGGTCCTGGATTCGGGCGGGTGCCCCGAGACACAGATCGTAGCCGATGGTGCAATTGTTCAGGCATTCGTTGCGCGCATTGATCGACCGGACGCTGTTGTAGTCGATCGGCTGAGCCTGGCATTGGTTCTGGCACTCCCGGTCCTTCTCGGCGCAGTTCGTGCCGTGGCCTTTGGGGTACTTCTTGCCAGCCGCTTCGCCATTCAGCGGCATGACTGCCAGGAACGCCAGCAGGGTCGGTATCACTCGGACCAGACGCATGGATCCTCCTTCGCGCGTTGGAGTCTCGGCAATTGGCGGCAATGCTAGCGCGCCACTTCCCCTGGCCGCATCGCCCGCGCGGGGGATGGACAGCAGCGGGGCCGCCGCTAAGTCCAGTCGATGTCCCCATGATCGGTTCTGGTCGTGATCGCCCCAGCCGGCAGCCGATCACAAAACGCGACGACGTTC
The DNA here is from genome assembly GCF_040321795.1 of Mesorhizobium sp. M0244. Taxonomy (NCBI): domain Bacteria; kingdom Pseudomonadati; phylum Pseudomonadota; class Alphaproteobacteria; order Hyphomicrobiales; family Phyllobacteriaceae; genus Mesorhizobium; species Mesorhizobium sp. M0244. The sequence continues at coordinate 4,264 of NZ_JAMYSE010000058.1, forward strand.
AGGCAGTCGTATCGCGCGCTGGGCACGATCAGACCGTCATAGTCGAGGAAATGCGCGGCCTCGCCGATGTCTTGCGACCTGGGATATTCGGCATGCTTTTCCTGATACGAAAGCTGCCCATAACGCGGCGTGTCCAGACCGAGGGACTGCAAGGCAGCCAGGTCCAGCAGCCTGAGCGCCCGCTCCAAAGCAAGATCGATCTCGAAAAGATTGTATCTGACACGCGAAGGGGCCACTGGTTGCCCCAGCGTCAGGTGAAACCTCATCTCGCTCAAAGCACCTTCCCGCGCCTGTGAGGCGTAGAGCACATCGAATGTTTCATCGCCCCAACGGCCACCGGAGCTTGAGCACTGGATCGGGCTGCGGCCCTGGCGCACCACTCGCCAAACCGTTCCTGAGTATTCGACCGGAGCTATTGCTTCGATAGCGTCGATGAGTCGGCTGTCGCGTCGTTTCCGCCCGGTGATCGCCAATTAGAGAAAGACCTCGTTCTCCAGCCGATCGATGACTTTGAGGACGTCGAGAGCACGGTCGTCGTGAATGAGATCGATTGCTCTTTCGCCATTCAATTGCGGGTGTCGAGCGTAAAGCCAGGTGCGAATATCACTTGGCTCGTAGAACTCCTGCAGGCGGCCGACGATATAATGCAGGTCCGACAAAATGAGTTCGCTGCGCGGCTGGGGCTTGATGTCGCCGGCCTTCCATCTCGAAACCGTGGCCTTGGACACGTCGGTGATGTTTGCAATATCGGTCCCCTTGAGACCGCCAAACGTGCTCAATTCGTCCAGGAATCTGGGAACCGCCCGCAACGCTGTACTCATGTTTTTCTCTCCGGCTCCAAGCCAGCTTCGCCTATGCGCGTCAGACTGGCACTTCGACTGCACCATCGCATTTCAGTTTCACGAACGGAAAATATGAAACAGAGATGTTAATGTCAATTGCTCCGTCGGCTTGAGACGCGTCCAACGCCAGATGCTCAGGCCTGAAGCAGCGCCCGCTCTTCCGCAGTAAGATGGCGTGCCTTGCCCTTGGCGAGGTCGCCGAGCTGCAATTGGCCGATCGCGATCCGCACCAGGCGCAGCACCTCGATATCATGGGCACCGAGCAGCCGGCGGATATGGCGGTTGCGGCCCTCGTCGAGCACGATCTCCAGCCAGGCGGTGCTGGTGCCGCCGCGCAGCAGCTCGATCGACCGGGCCGTCAGCAATTCGCCATCGACCGTGGCGCCGCCGCGCAACCGCGCCAGCATGCCGTCGTCGGGCAGGGCGCCGATCTGCACGTGATAGGTCTTGGCGGCATGCGAGGCGGGGTCGAGCAGGCGCTGCGCGAAGCGCGTGTCGTTGGTCATCAAGAGCAGGCCTTCGCTCGCCTTGTCGAGGCGGCCGACCGGCGAGACGAAGGGCAGGTCGAGCCCTGCCAGGCACTCATAGACGGTGCCGCGTTCTTGCGGGTCGTCGCGGGTGGTGACCAGCCCGCGCGGCTTGTTGAGCATCAGATAGACCTTGCGCTCGGCGGCGATGCGGCGACCGTCGACCTCGATGCGGTCGCGACCGGGATCGACGCGCATCGAGCCGTTGCGCACGATTTTGCCGGCGACCCGCACGCGCCCCTCGGCAACCAGAAGCTCGGCCTGCTTGCGCGAGCACAGGCCAAGCTTCGACAGCGCGCGGCAGAGGCTGACACCGGGAGGCTGGGTCCCGGGAGCAGGGCGTTGCCGTACAATGTTCGGTCGCGGCGACATGATGCGTTTGGTTCTCGTTACGCATTCCCAGTATAGCCGGCTGCCGGCTGTGTCCACGCAAGGACTGGATGTGGCCTGCATTGGTTGTCCTTTCCCGCAACATCGGCTCACGCCGGCACGGGCTCCGTCGCCATTCATGCGGTGCTGTTAGCCGAGTCTTGCCAGCCTTGCGGCGTCGCGTATGGCCAGCACGGCATCCGGGTTAGTCACGGGATAGGCTGTGATGAAGCGTTCGACCGAAAATTCGGGGAATTCAGCTTTCAACGGGCGGCAAACCTGGCCGCCTCGCCGGCCTCACCCATAGCCGCATGCGCGAGCGCCAGAAACATCAGCACGTCCGGCGATTCCGGCGAACTCCGGCGGAGCGCCGCAATGGCTTGCCCGTGTCTGCCGGCGGCGAACAGAATGCGGCCCTGCATGCCAAAATACCAGGGCGGGGCCAGCGGATTGAGGCGCATGGCACGTTCCATGAGCGGTATCGCCTCGGCCGGATCGCCAACGACAAGCGCCTTGCTGCCGGCAAGCAGCGGCAGTATGCCGGCATGATTGAAGCCGTATTCGAGAGCGCGCCGGTGCGCGCGCTCAGCTCCTTCGAGGTCGCCAACGCATGCCCTTAGATTGCCAAGGCATGCGTGGGCGCAGCTGTCCGTCGGGTCGAGGCGCAAGGCGTTTTCGGCCGCCGTCCGCCAGTTCTCGATCGCGGTCAACACGTCGTCGCCAAAGCCGTTGCAGGCCTCGATCGAATAGGCATAGGCGAGCTCGGCCCAGCAGTTGGCGAAAGTGGGGTCAAGCTCCAGCGCGCGTAAAAACAGGCGGATCGCCTCCGCATTGCCGGCTCGGCTGAACGTGGTGTGGTGTTCGACGGCAAGCAGATAACAGTCATAGGCGCGCAAGCTGGCTGGCGGCTTGCGGCGAACCGCGTTGCGGCCGACGGTGGCGAGCGTTCCGTAACTGCCGGCGAACACATTGATGATGCTTTCGGTCAGGCTGTCCTGCAACGCGAAAATATCCTCGACGGCGCGGTCGTAGCGCTCTCTCCACAGGCTGACGCCATTACGGGCATCGGCAAGCTCTATCGTCAGGCGAACCCTCTGGTCATCGGCGCGCAACCTGCCCGACACGATATAGGTGACGCCGAGCGCCTTGCCGTCCGCGGCGAAATTGGCCGGTTTGGTGCCTAGCGATTTCATCGTGTGGAAGGCGATGACAGGCAAGCCCGCGTACCGCGCCAGGTCGATAGTGATGTCCGACGACAGCCCGTCGGCAAAGCGTTGCCATACCTCTTCGGAATTCAGGCATTCGATCGGGAATATGGCGAGCACCGGAGAGGCGTCGGACAAAGGCAAAAGCGCTTCCTGCGGCGCACCCGAGGTGGTGGCAAAGTACGTCGCGAGCCCGACCTTGGTCCGTACGCCGAGCTTTTCGTAGATGCTCGCAAGGTGAGTGCGAACAGTGGTCGGGGCAATGAAAAGCGCCGTGCCGATTTCACGGTAAGTCATGCCGGACGCGAATTTTTCCGCAACCGCACGCTCGCGACCCGACAAGGCATCGAGCGCCTGCGCTTTCGAAGCGTCACTGAGCATCATGGTAGAACCCGTCCCCGGTGGAAGAATACTACAAATGCAGGAGGTCGAATACTGCATCTGCCCGATGCCGCCGCTGACGCACAAACTGCAAGGTCGCCTGCAGCAACAGCTATAATCAGGGGAGGCTTCCATGCGTACTGTTTCGACAGTTCTGGCATGCGCGATTTTGAGTGTTTCCGCCGGCCCGTCGCCGTCGCTCGCAGGCGGATGCAGGCAGTTGCTGGAATCGGACGTGAAAATCGCCAGCATGCGCGTCTATGCCGACATCCTGGCCAATGCCGCGCGAAAGGGCTGGAACTACACGCCTGAATCCATTGTCAACGGCTCAAGGCGGCATTTCGAGGAGATGAAGCTCCAATTGGTGGCCGTCGGTTATCAGATCGTCCCGGTCAGCGCGCACCCACACTGCACCCATTCGAACAGGTTGAGCGATAATTCGAGCACGATGTCCGCGCCGAACGCCGAAGGAAGCCCAAATCATCGCCCGCGGCACAGCCGAACCTGATCGCTCATCGTGCGCCGAATGCATCCGGCGCAAGCTCTGTCGAGGCGTTGACATGTCAAAGGTGCAGGCCAACTGTCTGCTCCTGCTCGCCGCCGCCTTCTGGGGCTTTGGCAATGTCGCGCAGAAGACCGTGCTGGATCATCTCGATCCGCTCAGCGCCGTGGGCATGCGCTGCCTTATCGCGGGGCTGATGGCCGCGCCGCTGATGCTGCTTGAGCGGGGACGGAAATTTGGAGCCAGCTACCGTGTGAGCCTCATCAAGGTGAGCTTGCTGTTTTCAATTTCCATTGCCATCCAGCAGGCCTCCTATCTCGGCACCTCCGTCACCAATGCGAGCTTCCTGGTGAATACGGCAACCGTAATCACACCGCTCGCCGCCTGGCTCCTGATCGGCGAGCGACCGACTGGAACGGGTGGGTTTGCTGCTGCCATGACACTGGGCGGTGTCCTGCTGCTGTCCGGAGGCTTGGCTGCCGGCTTCAGCCGGGGCGATCTCGCTGCGATTGCTTCGGCCGCGTGTTACGCATTTTGGATGGTGGAGCTTGGCCGCCATGTGAAGACCCACGGTGCGCCAATCACCATGGCTGCCGCTCAATTTCTCGGAGCGGCGATGATCACCCTGCCGCTCGGCGCCTTTCAAGGCAATTTGTCGCTGGCGGCCGTCCGCGAGGCGGGCCCGGAACTCGCGGTGCTCGGCATTTTCTCGACCGGGGCCGCCTTCGGCATCCAGACATTTGCTCAACGTTTCACGTCCGCCAGCCATGCTGCCGTGATCGTCAGCGCAGAGAGCGTATTCGGAGCGATTGGCGCAGCAATATTTCTTGGCGAGCGGCTATCGCCCGTCGGAGCGGTCGGTGCCGCGGCTATATTCGGAGCGATCACCTTGCTGTCGCTATCGGTCGACAAATCCGAAAACCGCAAGCCGGCGGTGGCAGACTGAGAGAACCCGGAGCTTTTCGCATGCCTACTGCAGGGCTGTATTCTATTTCAGCACTTTCAGGACGCGGGAGGCCCGCCGCGGCGATGCTCTCAGGAGACAAACCCGATGAGCTGCCATAACAGTCGTCCCGACAGAAGACCTCCTCGCCAGGATCGATCACAAGATCGAAAATGCTGGCCTAGCGCCGGGATTGCGCATGCGCCTTGCTAAGGGCGGGTGTTGCAGCGTCTTGATGTCGGTATGAAAACAGCCGTTCGACTTTGTCTGCTGCTCGCCTCCCTGCTGACATCGCCGGCGCATGCCGGCTGGCAGGCGGTCGAGAAGGTCGAGACCTATGCCATCTCAGGGCAATCCGGCCCTGAGCTCTACGTTTCGATCGGCGGGCGCGGGCTGCTGCTCGGCGAGCGCCGCGTCATCGCGCATACCAATTTCAAGCTGACCTGGGTCAGGGACTACCAGCCGCAAGGCGATGCCTGCGTGCTGGTATCGGCAAGGCCGAAGCTGATCATCACCTACACCTTGCCGAAGCCGGGCACACGGCTGCCGGGCGTCGTCCAGAAGAACTGGGAGGTTTTCGCTGCCGGCCTAGCCGCCCACGAAAAGATACATGGCGCCATGATCATCGACATGGTGCACAAGATAGAGGCGGCCACCATCGGCCTCACCGTCCCCGATGACCGCGGCTGCAGCAAGATCAGGATCGAAGTGACGAGACGGCTCGCTGGACTCTCGCAGGCGCAACGGCAGGCGGGCCGTGACTTCGACCGGGTTGAATTCGGCCCGGGCGGCAAGTTGCGGCAGCTTGTGTTCACGCTGATGACTGGGGGATGATGCTGCGGGGCGGCAAGGGTTGGCGGGACAGCGCCCCCACTGTCCTGCCGGACAGAGGGGGCGGCGCAGGGTACCACCTTGTCGGCCAACCTCACGCCTGCTCGGTCGGATAGAGCGTCAGGATGTTGACGTTGACCCTTGGCGGCTGCGTCACCGCATAAAGGATGGCGGCGGCGATGTCCTGGCTTTCCAGCTGCTCCATGTCGCCCAGCCTTTGCTCGACTGCCTGACGCACATCGGCGCGCATATTCTGGGTGAACTCGGTCTTGACGGCGCCCGGCTCTATGCAGGTCACGCGGATGCCGTCCTTGCCGATCTCGCGGCGCAGCGATTCCGCCATTGCGCTCACCGCGTGCTTAGTGCCGGAATAGACCACCGAAGGGTGGATGTAACGGCCGGTGCCGGACGAGACGACGACGATGTGGCCGGCGCCTTGCCGCTGCATCGACGGCAGTGCCGCATGGATCGGATAAAGCAGGCCCAGAATGTTGACGTCGACCATCCGGCGGTACTCTTCCGGCGTCGTGTTGCGGAACGGCGCGGCGACGCCGACGCCGGCAACCGCAAGCAGAATGTCGAGCCGGCCGTACTCCTGCAGGACCCGTTCGACCATGGCCGTGGCTTGCGCTTCGTCGGTGACGTCGGCGACAATCGGCAGAGCCGCGCTGCCGGTCTCACGGATTCGCCTCGCCAGGTCGTCCAGGCGTTCGGCGCGCCGCGCGGCAATCACCAGCGTGGCGCCCTCGGCCGCTAACGCCAAGGCGGTGGCCTCGCCGATGCCTGAGGAGGCACCAGTCACCAAGGCGATCTTGCCGCTCAGTTTTCCTGTCTGCATCTTTTTCTCCTGAGGTTTTGGATACGTCCAGAAGCTAGGTGCGGATGTTCTGGAAGCAATGCTGATGGGCGACCGAAGGACCGGAAGGCTTGCGGGACAGAAGGGGCGGGACAGCGCCCCGGGCGGCCAATGTCTGCGCAATTTCCCTTGAGCGAACGAGCGGGCCTTGACGTGACTGGAGGTGTTGCGTCTTGATGTGGGGCTGCGGGGCTGCTTCGCATGAAAACAGCTGATCGACTACGTCTGCGGGTGGCTTGTTTGCATGCGACGCGCTTGCATGCACCACCGCGATCCTCTTGCGACCGAGCGGTCTGAGCGCAAGATGAAGGTCCTCGTCGTCTATTGCCATCCCTGCACCGACAGCTTCAACGGCGCCGTGCGCGATACGGTGCTGGAGACGCTTGCCGAAAGGGGCCATCAGATCCACCTGCTCGACCTCTATGCGACCGGCTTCGATCCAGTCATGCGCACCGAGGAATGGCGCGGTTACCACGACAAGGCGGCGAACCTGCAACCGGTGCACGAACACGCGCAGGAGCTGCTCTGGGCGGAGGCGGTCGTCTTCATCTATCCGACCTGGTGGTATGGCCTGCCGGCCATGCTGAAAGGCTGGCTGGAGCGCGTGCTGGTGCCGGGCTTCGCTTTCGAGATGCCGACCGCACGACACGGCCCGCGGCCCAAATTGCGGCACATACGCCGGGTGATGGCGATGACCACATGCGGCGCCACGCCGCTGATGTCGTGGATCATGGGACACCCGGGCAGGCGAACCCTGCTGCGCGGCTTCCGCTCCGTCTGCCATCCGCTGTGCCGGACCAAATTCGTGGCGCTCTACCGGATGGACAGCGTCTCGGCGGCCGAGCGTCAGGCGCATCTGCAGCGGGTCAGGAAAGCCGCGGCCAGTCTTGGCCGCGCTGATGCCGTTGCCGCCACGGTGCCTGGCTGATTATGTCGCCAGGCAGGTGAGGGCAGCGCAAACGCCCGGAGTAAGAGGCGAACTCAAATCTAAAGCGATTGCATTGCGTCACCGACACCATGCGCGTTGACTATCTTCGTCATTTCTGGAATCTTGGAAATATGGATAAGACACTCGCCCTTTCGGCGCTTGCCGCGCTCGGCCAGGAAACCCGGCTGGACGTTTTTCGCCTTTTGGTGCGGGCCGGAGCCGACGGTGTGCCGGCGGGCGAGATCGCCTCGCGGCTCGCCGCGTTTCCCAATACGGTATCGGCTCATCTCAAGATCCTCTCGCATGCCGGCCTGGTACGGACCGAACGGGAGGGCCGCAGCGTGCGCTACTTTGCCGATATGACCGGCTTTCGCGATCTGCTCGCCTACCTCATGGAGGATTGCTGCAATGGCGCACCGGAACTTTGCCAGCCTGTGATCCAGGCCGTGACCTGCAACTGCTAGCGAGATGAGCTCCGGCATCGCCAATCTTTCCCGCCGCCTTGTTGCCGAAGCCCTCGGCACGGCTCTGCTGGTCGCCACCGTTGTCGGTTCCGGCATCATGGCCGACCGGCTGACCGATGACGTCGCCGTCTCCCTGCTCGGCAACACCTTGCCGACCGGGGCGATCCTGATCGTGCTGATCACCATATTCGGGCCGATCTCCGGAGCGCATTTCAACCCGGCGGTGACGCTGGTATTCGCGCTTCGACGTGAAATCGAAACGACCGCAGCGCTTGCTTACGTCGCCGCCCAGATTGCCGGCGGCATCGCTGGAACGTTGCTCGCGCATGCAATGTTCGAATTGCCGATCCTGCAAGTGTCGGCGACGGTGCGGACCGGAAGCGGGCAATGGATTGCGGAACTGGTCGCCGCCTTCGGGCTGGTCTTCACCATCCTTGCCGGCCTACGCTCCCGTCCGGATTCGATCCCTTGGCTGGTCGGGCTCTATATTACCGCCGCCTATTGGTTCACCGCATCGACATCCTTCGCCAATCCGGCCGTCGCCATCGCCCGTGCGTTCTCCAACACTTTTGCCGGGATCCGCCCCGCCGACCTGCCGGGCTTCATCGCCGCCGAGCTTTTGGGCGCATTGCTCGCCATGGCATTGGCAGGGTGGCTGCTCGCCCGACCGAAACCAGTCGGACAGATGAAAGCCGCGCAATGACCATCACCATCTACCACAACCCCGATTGCGGCACCTCGCGCAACACGCTGGCCATCATCAGGCAGTCCGGCGAGGAGCCGGAGGTGATCGAATATCTGAAGAACCCGCCATCGCGGCAAAAACTCGTCGAGCTGATCGCGGCGATGGGCATGACGCCGCGCCAATTGCTGCGCGAGAAGGGCACGCCCTATGGCGAACTCGGCCTGGGCGACCCCAAGTGGAGCGACGACGAGATCCTCGATTTCATGCTGGCGCATCCGATCCTGATCAACCGGCCGATCGTGGTGACGCCGCTCAGCACCATGCTCGCCCGACCCTCCGAAGCCGTGCTCGATATCCTGCCCAATCCGGATATCGGCCCGTTCACCAAGGAGGACGGCGAGGTCGTCATCGACGCCAGCGGCAAGCGCGTCGCCTAGATATCGTCTTATTTCGATCTTTGTCGAAATTCTCTTGACGTGCAGCGATTCTGGAAATAGCTTATTTCCATGAAACTCGAAAAAGCAGCTGCGCAACTTGAAGCCCTCGGCAACCCGACGCGGTTGCAGCTCTACCGCACCCTGGTGCGGGCGGGCGATGAGGGGCTGCCGGTCGGGCGCATCCAGGACAGGCTCGGCATCGCCGCCTCGACGCTGTCGCATCACCTCAAGCGGCTGGTCGACACCGGCCTGGTGACACAGGAGCGCCAGGCGACGACGCTGATCTGCCGGGCCAACTATCCCGCCATGAATGGGCTCATCGGATACCTCGCAGACGAATGCTGCGCCGACGCCACCTGTGCGCCGGCATCGGCGGAAGCGACGGCCAAGACGCCGGCGTGATTTTTTTGGCAGTATAATTCGAAATTACCGGAAGGATCGAAGGTATGGAAATGATCGAAAAACTCCCCGTCGCGGTGATCGGCGCCGGGCCGGTCGGCCTGGCGGCAGCGGTCCACCTCATCGCGCAAGGTATTCCTGTCAAAGTCTACGAAGCCGGCAATGCGGTTGCATCCAACCTCAGGGATTGGGGCCATGTCCGGGTGTTCACGCCCTGGCGCTATTGCGTCGATCAGGCGGCTAGAAACCTGCTCGAGGTGCATGGCTGGCGGATGCCGGAGCCCGAGGCATTCCCGACCGCAAACGACCTCGTCGCGGACTATCTCGAGCCGCTGGCAAAGCTTCCGCAGTTGTCGCCGTCGATCGAAACCGGCGCCCGCGTCGTCGGCATTTCGCGCTGGGGCGCCGACAAAGTGCTGAGCAAGGAACGCGAAAACCGGCCGTTCATGCTGGTGGTCGAAACCGCCAGTGGCACGCGGCGCGACAGCGCCCGCGCCGTCATCGATGCGTCGGGAACCTGGCAAATGCCGAACCCGCTCGGCGCCGGCGGAATTCGTGCCGTAGGCGAAGCGCAATTTGCCGACCGCATCGCCTACGGCATTCCCGACATCCTCGGCCGCGACCGCAGCCTTTATGCCGGCAAGACGACGCTGGTCGCCGGCTCCGGCCATTCAGCCGCCAATGCCTTGCTGGATCTCGCCAGGCTGGCGGATATGGAGCCCGGCACGGTCTTCATCTGGACAACGCGCGGCACCGACCTGGTGCGCATCTATGGCGGCGGCGATGCCGACCAATTGCCGGCACGCGGCGAACTCGGCGTCGAAGTGCGGGAGCTGGTGGAAAGCGGCGGCGTCAGACTGGTGACGGGCTTTGCGGCTGTTTCGATCCGCGATGCCGACGGCCGGTTGGTCGTCGAAGGCCAGACCAAGGACGGCTTGCAGCGAATTGGCCCGGTCGACCGCATCATCGCCGCGACCGGACAGCGCCCCGATCTGTCGCTGACCCGCGAGCTTCGGCTCGAACTCGATCCGTGGCTGGAAAGCGCCAAGGCGCTGGGACCGCTGATCGATCCCAACGAACATTCCTGCGGCGACGTGCCGCCGCACGGCCACCGCGAGCTCAGCCATCCCGAGTATGGGTTCTATACGGTCGGCATCAAGAGCTATGGCCGTGCGCCGACCTTCCTGCTGCTGACCGGCTATGAGCAGGTCCGCTCCGTCGCCGCGGCGATCGCCGGCGACATGGTTGCGGCCGACAATGTCCAGCTCGTGCTGCCGGACACCGGCGTCTGCACCGTGCCGAGGATCGGCATTGCCGACAAGGGTTGCTGCGGCGGTCCGGCGCCGGCGGCTTCGAGCGCCTGCTGTGTCGCCGACGCCGAGGCGAAGGCGGCCGGCAAAGGCGGCTGTGGCTGCAGCGTCGCGGCATGAGCCTTCTGGCGCCTTCGCCCTCCATCCTGCGCAGCCGCGGCGCGATCATCACCGCGCTTGGCCTGACGCAGATCATGGCGTGGGGATCTTCCTACTATCTTCCAGCGGTCATCGCGCCGGCGGTCTCCTCCGATACCGGCTGGCCGCTGGCATGGGTTGTCGGCGGCCTGTCCCTCGGCTTGCTCACGGCAGGATTGATCTCTCCGCGCGTCGGGTCGTCGATCGAGCGGCATGGCGGCCGCAACGTTCTGGCGTTCAGCGCCGCATGCATCGGGCTCGGCCAGATCGGGCTGGCTCTTGCCCCTAATCTTGCGGCCTATATCGCGGCCTGGCTGGTCATCGGACTGGGCATGGGGGCGGGGCTCTACGATGCCGCTTTCGCGACGCTTGGTCGTCACTATGGCCATGGCGCGCGCTCCGCCATCACCACGCTGACGCTGTTCGGCGGTTTTGCCAGCACGATCTGCTGGCCGATTTCGGCCTGGCTTCTTGGGGAGGTCGGCTGGCGCGGCACCTGCCTGGCCTACGCTGTCTTTCAGCTGGTGATTGCGCTTCCGCTCTATCTGGTGATCCTGCCTCGTGAGGCGCCGCAGCCGGCAGTCAAACCGGGATTGAACCAGGCGAAGCCGATCCTCGAAAACAATCCCGATCCGTCGATCATGATCGTGTTGGCCGCCACACTTACGCTTGCGGCGGTGATCTCCTCGACGCTGTCGGTGCATCTGCTCACCATCCTGCAAGGCAGCGGCATGGCGCTGGCCGCGGCCGTCGGGCTCGGCGCGCTGGTCGGCCCGTCCCAGGTGGCGGCGCGCGCGATCGAGATGACCATCGCGCGCCACCACCATCCGATCCTGACCAAGTTCGCCTCGGTTACGTTTGTGGCGATCGGCGTTTCGGCGCTCTGGGCCGGCATGCCGGTCATCCCGCTGGCGCTCGGCTTCTACGGCGCGGGCATCGGCCTCGAATCCATCGCGCGGGGAACGCTGCCGCTCGCGCTGTTCGGCTCGAATGGCTACGCGAGACTGATGGGCCGCCTCGCCATGCCGAGCCTGATCGCCCAGGCGGCGGCACCCTCGGCCGGCGCATTGCTGCTGGAGCGCTTCGGCCCGCACGGGACGTTGGCCGCGCTTTCCGGTCTGGCGCTGGCCAACGTCATCCTCGCATGCGGCTTGGGCTGGCGGATGCTCCGCTGGCGGCAATCGCAGGTTCAAATTCGATAGGATTTCGACCCGCGTTCAACGCCGTCAACTGGAGAGCGGGAGATCTTCCAAGGGATCGACAAGGAAGGATGCGGCAATCAGATCGTCCGCGTCGAGGCGCAGTGAGCCTTTGGCGCCGCCCATGATGGCGGCAACCTTTTGAAACGTCTTGATTTCGTGCTCGGTAATCTGGGCAGTTTGCATTCTGGATTTGAGGTCAGCGACGCGCAGCCCCAAACTGTGGGACATTCCGATTTTACGGTTCGACATGGTAAGATGCTCCTCCCCGGCCCATGTTTGTTTTGCCACCCGCCCTTATTCGCATTTCCTCCGCCTGCCTAAATATGAGGCATCGCGAATACAGCGCCCGAACGCCCGATGCAAGGGAAGGTTCCGGCGCGCAGAGGTCACGAAATAATAACACGAAGGAAGCACGGCCGATGGTCCGGCCGAAGGTAGGACTTAGGTAGGACGCCCCGCCGGACAGAGAGCTCCGGTGGCTTATCGGCTGGCGAGGACCATGCGGTTGCCTTCGCTGTCGCGAAACTCTGCCACCGTGCGCCCCGGCTGCCACGGCGCCTCATGCGGTTCGGTGATGATTTCGACGCCGCCCGCCTTCAACGCCGCGCTCATTGCTCCGACATTTTCGTCGACCAGCACCAATACGGGCTCCGCGCCGGGGGCGTCGTCGGTGCGTCTGATGAAATGCAGGTTCGTCACGGCATGCGGAAATGCCAGCTCGATCCAGCGCCAGCCGCCATCGCCCATCTTCTGGTCGGCCAGCACCTGACAGGCGAGATGCCTGGTGTAGAACGCCTTGGCGCGGTCCTGGTCGAATACCGGAAGCTCGGCAAACTGGATATGCATGATCGTCGCTCCTGCTTGATGGCTGCCGCGCAGCCGCCCACGCGGGAATGACGATGCGGGCAACCGAAAAGATTCTTCGGTAATGAGAATCTTTTCAGCGCAGCCGGTCGTCCTTCGTTCATACCAACCAGTCAGGAGACGACGATGAACTACGCACTCATTCGATACGGTGTGAACCAAGCCGACCTGGAAGATAACCGCGCGCTGGTCGAAAAAGTGTTCGAAGCACTGGGCGAGGCGGCACCGCCGACGGTGCGCTATCTCGTGCTCGAGCTGGACGACGGCTCGTTCGTCCACATCGTCGGCCAGGACGGCGATTCGTCGGCGCTGACCGGGCTTGCCGCCTTCAAGGCGTTTGCGGAAAACCACGCCGAACGCCGTTCGACCCCGGCAATGCGATCGCCTGTCAAAGTCATCGGCAATTACCGTATGCTGGCGGATCAGGAAGCCGGGTAGCGCCTGCCATGCCGCTCGCGCAGAAATGGGACGCTACGCCGAAAATGAACAGGGCGACTTTGGACGGCGAGGATATCGTCCAGGAGGTGCTGATCAAGGCGCTGCAGGCGATCGACGGCGGCGCCATGGTCGAACGGCCGGAGCAATGGCTGTTTCGCATCGCCCACAATGCCGCGCAGGATCATCTGCGGCGGCGCAATCGGGAAAGGTCGCGCATGACCGAGGCCGACATGAGCGTCATCGAGGATCCCTCCGGCAGCGCCGACAGCCGGCTCGCCGCCCAGACCGGCCTGCGCTCCTTCATGCAGCTTTCGGTGCCGCAGCGCAGTGCCGTGATCCTGGTCGACGTGCTCGGCCTCAGCCTGCACGAGACCTGCGAAGTGACCGGCGCGACGCTCGCCGCCACCAAGGCCGCGCTGCATCGCGGGCGGGCGCAGCTCAAGCTGCTGGCGCTGCAGCCCGAGCAGGCGCTCGCGCCGAGGCTCGACGCCGATGACGAGCGCCGGCTGCGGCGCTATGTCGACCTGTTCAACGCGCGCGACTTCGACGCGGTCAGGGCACTGATCGCAGAGGACGTCCGGCTCGATGTCGTCAACCGCGTCCGCCTGCGCGGCAAGGCCCAGGCGTCGACCTATTTCGGCAATTACGATCGTATCAGCGACTGGGCATTGTCGCTCGGCTTCGTCGACGGCAGGCCGGCCATCCTCATCCGCGACCCGCAGGCGGCCGACGGCACCGTGCGCGGCTTCGTGCTGGTTGAATGGGCGGGCGATGAAATCATCCAGATCCGCGACTTCCGCTATGCACCGTGGTGCCTGGTCGATGCGGAAATCAGGGCCGTGGAGAGGTGAGGAGAGCGCTGGAAATGGTGCGGAAATGACGCGCGAAGGCGACATAGCCAAGGTTGCGCTACCGGACAAGTCTGCCATCGCCTCGATCCCCAAGCTGAGGGGCTCCGCTTCCGATTTCGGGAGCGGTATCGTCGCGAAGAGGATCTACGGCCCACACCCGTCATGCGAGCGGCGCCAGCTTTCGGATCAGGCAGCCTCCTCCTGGGTAACCCAGACGCAATTGCCACATGGCAGCAAGTTCTTAGAGCGGTTCCGGTTCTCTTGGACCCGGTAACTCGCTCTACTATCTGTTTTGCCGCATTTATGCGGACGCCAAATGATTCCATTTGGCTGCAAAATGCGCTAGCCGATACGCACGCGGCGCGTCACCTGGCCATTGCTTTCCCAGTATGTGTGTTTCTTGGCAATCAAGGGATCGTCCATCGCCGGTTGAATTTGTCCCGTGGTGCTGACCGCGCGCGAGGTCACCGTGTGTTCTCCAGGAGAGGGATTTGCCCAAGCCAGGGACCAAATCTTCCAGGCGTGTTCTGCCTCCTCACTGTGGTCAATGGTCGCTGGTGCCCAAGGCCCCTGATCGATTTGCACTTCGACCCGGTCGATCGGCGCCCCCCAGGCTGCCCCGACGATGCGGTAATCCGAGTCTTTCCGGGTAACCTTCGCAGGCGCGGACTTTATCAGCGCTCGCCCGACTGAAGTCTCGGCCCATACGGTCTCGCCGTTGTGGTCCTCCTCCCGGATGGTGACATAGTCACGGGCCATCAGAAGGCTCATGAACCGCGTATCGCGAACCTCGATGCGCTTTAGCCACTTGACGTTGGCGATCCCGTACCAGCCTGGAGCAATGAGCCGTACCGGGAAGCCATTGGGCGCTGGCAAGGCGGCTCCATTCATTTCATAGCAGAGGAGATTGTCGGGGTTCATCGCGTCGGCGAGCGACATGCTACGAGCGAAATTCTGCTGCATCTTGACGTCGCGTATCGGGACCTCGCCTGTGTCGGTACCGAAAAAGACGACCTCGATGCCCTTCTCCAGAACACCGGCTTCCTCGAGGATCGGGGCGAGCGGCGTCCCTGCCCAGCGAGCATTGCCGATGCCGCCGGTGAAAAAGGGAAACCCGTGGTTGCCCGAGCATTCCACTGTGAAAACGACCTCCTGCCGCGGTCGCGCCCTGATGTCGGCGAGCGTTAACTCCAAGGGCTTCTTGACCAAGCCTCCGATCTCCATCGACCATGTCTTCTCGTCGATCGTTGGTCGGTTGAAATGCGAGATGCTGAAGAACTTGTCGTTTGGCGTTATCCAGCTGTCCAAATCCTCCCAGACAAGCTGCTTCTGGATACCCACCGGATCGGGATTTTTGGTCGGCTGATCCAGCCACGGAATAACTTCCTCGCTCGGCCGTGTTGGAAAGGCGTAAGCCCGACGCGAGGTATAGAGAGCAGCAATTGCGGCAAGAGCCGCGCTTCCTTGAACAAGAAGTTCTCTGCGCTGAAAATCAGGCATGTTGTTTACCTCCCAGTTGATCCGGAACGGGCTGCAACGTGCCTTAGGCCGCAGCCTGATCACGGATAGACGACACAATGTGAGGCTGCCCACCCGGAAGTATCCGGATAGGTCAGACAATCACCGACGCAAGTCAAGCATGTGAAGCATTGCACGAAACGCTAGCTTGCGTTTCGCACGCTAAGAGTGCGCCTTTGAGAAGGAACTGTCCACAACTTGGACGGGACATGATGATGATTGCAGCATTCCATGCCGATTTCCGGTCCTGCCAAAATCGTTGCTGCTCGGATCGCTGCCGAACGCCCGCTTCTGGGGGCATTTCCGGACCTTCGCGGGTTGCGGTCGGAAAGGCCCGTTCCGACCCAATTTCTGCCGTTCCGATATCGGCCTCGCCATCTCCAGGGCGGATGTTCACCGAATTTCGGCGAGAAACTGCGTTGGCCTGCCGTCTCTTGACGCGACAGGATGGCGGTGCGGCCGGCGCAGGTGTATGATGATGGTCTAATATTTCAAGATCAGGGAGGACAGCATGACATCTTGGGAAATCAAGGGACGCGAACTCGTCAATTGCACCTGCGAATATGGCTGCAACTGTCAATTCAATGCGCTGCCCGACAAAGGCCATTGCCATGCCGTTGCCGGCATCCAGATCGATGAGGGGCATCATGGCGAGACCGGTCTCGATGGCCTCCGGATCGCTGCGATCTTCAAATGGCCTGGCGCGATCCACGAAGGCAACGGCGAAGCCATCGCTTTCGTCGACGAGAACGCAACAGACCGGCAGCGTCAAGCGCTGCTGCGCATCATGACCGGCCAGGACACCGACCCGTTCGCGACGATGTTCGCCGTCTACGCCTCAACCGTGACGAAAATGAATGATCCGGTTTTCACGAAGATCGATCTCGACCTCGATATCGACGGCCGCAGGGGCCGCATCTTCGTTAAGGACTACATCGAAACGGTAGGTGAACCGATCCGCAACAAGGTGACGGGCGCGGACTCGCGCGCTCAGATCGTGTTGCCGAACGGCTTCGAATATGCGGTCGCCGAGATCGGTAGTGCCTCGAGCACAACCAGCGGGCCGGTTCAGGTGAACACGAAGGACAGTTACGGCCAGTTCGCGCGGCTGCATCTCAACAATCACGGGGTGGTGCGAGCCTGACGCGTCGCATGGACGGCGCGTCGCCACTTGAACGCCTGCTCAGACGCGACCGCGTCCTCACGATTGCGGGAGTGGTGGCGCTGTGCCTGCTGACCTGGCTTTATATCGTCGCCGGTGCAGGCCTCGGCATGAATGCGTGGGAGATGTCGAGGCTCGCGCTATTCCCCCACCAGCAAACTGCCGACGTGACCTCCGACATGCCCGGCATGGACATGAGCGCGATGGCCATGGCGACGGAACCGCGGCTCTGGGGGGCCGCGATCTGGGCGCTGATGATCGCCATGTGGTGGGTCATGATGGTCGCCATGATGTCCCCGAGCGCCGCGCCGACCATCCTGCTCTATGCGCGCGTACATCGCCATGCGCTCGCACAGGATCAGATCCAGGACAAGCTCGCGCCCACCGGCGTATTTATGGCAGGCTACCTCCTGGTCTGGCTGGGGTTCTCCGTCGCGGCAGCCGGGTTGCATTGGCTGCTCGAACGCGAGGCGTTCGTTACCGCGACGATGATGAGTTCGCAGAGCCGCTGGCTTTCAGGCATCGTCCTGATCGCCGCGGGCCTGTATCAGTTCTCGCCGCTCAAGAACGCCTGCCTGTCGCATTGCCGGACACCGACGGCGTTCCTTTCCCGCCAGTGGCGTCCCCACGCACTTGGCGCGCTGCGTTTGGGCGCACTGCACGGGGCGTTTTGCGTCGGATGCTGCTGGATGCTGATGGCGTTGTTGTTCGTGGGTGGCATAATGAATCTGGTGTGGGTTGCCGGGCTCGCTATTCTGGTGATGGTTGAAAAGGTGTTTCCTGCAGGCCGGTGGGTTGGCCGGGCGGCCGGCATCGCCCTGATCGCCTGGGGCAGCGCAACGCTTTTGGTCTGACGACCAGGGCCGCCTCGAACGTCGCGTTTTTGCAGGAACGACGACCGATCGCTTCTGTTGCAAAGTGCATCGCATCGGTCCGGCCAAGCCGCCTCACAATTCCTTTTCGGCCAGTTCGCGAAAGGCGTCGGGAACCGACCGTGACAGTCCGAGCGCGACCGAGGCATAGCCGACCGCCTCCCAGCCGAAGCGGTCGCGGATCTTGTCGATGGCGCGGTCGGCGGTCCAGCGCGCCGCGCCCTTCCTGGTGCCGGGGCGGCGGCGGTCGTCGTCCAGCCCGAGCGGCAGTTCCAGCTGCAGGCCCGGCTGCTTTTCCAGGTGCGAGACGGCGATCGCCAGCAGCGAGATGGTTTTTTCGTGCGGATGGTCGGCCAGCACCTTGCGCACCAGCGCCTCGGCTATCTCGGCCAGCATGGCGGTTGCCGAAATCGGCTGGTTGAGCGTGATCGAGCGCGTCACCGAGCGCAGATCGGCAAAGCGGACGCGAACCGTCACGGTGCGGCCGGGCCGGGATTTCGCCCGCAATCTGGTGGCGACCCTGTCGGCCAGATGCAGCAGCGCCGGCACGAAGACTTCCTCGTCGGCGGGTTTTCGGCCGAGCGCCGATTGCGCGCCGGCCGAGCGCGCCCGGCGCTGCGTCTCGAGCTTGCGCGGATCGCGGTTCCACGCCAGCGCGTTGAGTTTTTCTCCGGCCGCCGGCCCGAGCAGGCGCTCCAGCGCCCCACCGTTGGTCTTCGCCAGCTCGCCGATGGTGTTGACGCCGATGCCGGCCAGCCGCTCCCTGGTGACCGGACCGACACCCCACATTAGCTCGACCGGCAGATCGTGGAGGAATTCCAGCTCGTCGCGCGGATCGACCACCACCAGCCCGTCGGGCTTGGCGACCTGTGAGGCGATCTTGGCCAGATGCTTGGTGCGCGCCACGCCGACCGAGATCGGCAGGCCGAGCTCGGCCCGCACGCGGCGGCGGATCTTGCCGGCGATCTCGGCCGGTGAGCCGAACAGGTGGGTGCAGCCGGCGACGTCGGCAAAGGCCTCGTCGATGGAAATCCGCTCGACCACAGGCGTGAAATCGCCGAGCACCTTGATGGCCGCATCGCCCAGCCGCTGATAGTCCTTGAAATGGCCGCCGACGAAAATCAGCCCGGGGCAGAGCTCCCGCGCACGCCGCCCCGGCATGCCGCCGCGTACGCCGAAGGCCTTGGCTTCATAGGAGGCCGCCAGCACAACGCCGCCGCCGACGGCGATCGGCTTGCCGCGCAGAGCCGGGTCGAGCAATTGTTCGACCGAGGCATAGAAGGCATCCAGATCCGCGTGGAGGATGTTGGCTTCCATCCGGCCCGTTCGCCCGCGGCGGTTCAAACGCCGCATTGTCTAGAGTTTTGAATGGAACATAAAGAGAACGTTGCCGGCGGATTGTCAAGCAGCGCAAAGGCTACCGCCCACCGAGACGCCGGGCGGACGCGCGGCATGCGCGTCGCTCAGTCTGTTCAGCCGCGCAGCCGATCCCTGGCCTGCATCAGCGCGAATCCCAACAGGTTCTCGCCGCGCCACAGCAGCGGGTTCGCGACCCTCTCGTCATCCGCCGCAAGGCCGATGCCCCACACCCGGTCGACAGGGCTTGCCTCGACCAGCACCTTGTCATGCGTCGACAGCAGATATTCGCGCAGCGCCGCGTTCTGCCGGAATTTCTGAAAGCTCCCTTCGGCGACGATGCGGTATTTGTCGGCATCCCATTTGGCCCCATCGAAGCCGCTCACCTGCCGGCCAAGCTGCTTTGCCTGCTTGGGGCTCGCCGCCTTGAGGATTTGCGTTGCCGCCTGAGCATCACCGAACAGACGTGCCTTCTCAGCCATCATCCAATGTTCCGCAGTCGGATAGCTCAGGCCATCGACGATAAAGGGCGCATGCCACCACTGGCTGAAGCACGATGCGGCTATGCGGCCGTCCTTGGACGGCTCATGGCCCCAGAAGAACAGGAACTTCTGCCGGGGCTTTGCGCGAAAGGCTGCTTCAAGCCAGCGTCGGTCGTAAATCATGGAGCGGATGGAGCAGGGCGGAAGGCCGGCTTGTCAATGCTCCATCAGTGGGCCGGCGAAGAAGAGCAGTTGGCGCTGCATGCGATGAAATGCTGACCTACAGCGCCATCTTGTAGCCGAGATGGCTGGCGGTGAAACCGAGGCGCTCGTAGAATGCGTGCGCCTCCCGTCGTTCCTTGTCCGTGGTGAGCTGAATGAAGCTGCAGTCGCGCGAGCGGCACGTTTCAACCGCCCATTCGACCATCAGCTTGCCGATGCCGCGGGAGCGCCATTGCCGGGCGACGCGAACGCCTTCGATCTGCCCGCGCCAGGCGCCTTTCCTCGAAATGCCGGGAGTGAAGCTGAGTTGCAGGGTGCCGATCACTTGCCCGGCCTCGACAGCCACGGCCAACAACTGGTCGGGGTCGGCATCGATCGCCCTGAAGGCATCGAGATAGGAAGGCGCGAGGGGCGTGGACGGGTCTTCCCGGCCCGCGCCGAGGATGTCGTCGGCAAGCATTGCAACGATCGCCGGCAGGTCGGGCGCTTGCGCGCGACGGAATTCGATCTCGCTCATCACGTGGAGACATACGGCGCGGTGTCGGCGATCGCAATGTCCCACTTGAGTCGCAAGCGAACGCCAGCGTCTGATGCAAGCAAGCTCGGCGGGACAGAGGGGGCGCTGTCCCGCCGAGCTTTCAGTGAAAACGAGGTGGCTGGTTCCCGGCCAACGCTACGCCGCCTCCAGCGCCCAAAGGCGGTGGCCGTAGCGGCGGAAGAAGCGGGCGAAGAGGCGCTGCTGCCTGGCCCGGGCGAGGTCGGCGCCGCGCCTTTCCTGCCGCCAGCGCGGCATGTTGCGGAATATCGACAGGAAGCGGGCGGCGTCCTCGATCGCTTCCTCGGCCGACTGCGCCGGGCGGATCGCCACCAGGAACAAAGCGCGGCTCGGCTTCATCCGGTCGATCGCCGCCTTGCGCCGGCGATGGCCCTGGCGCGCCTTGCGAATGCCGTCCTGGCGGATGGCCGCGAAGGCGGCGAGCATGGCCGGGCTGTCGCCAGTATAGCCGCAGGCATGGGCGAACTGGGCTGGGTCCATCGTCGTTCCCTTGCTGCCGGCCGACGGAGCGGCCGCAGTTCTGTTGCTCGCGCCGATTCCAGCTCGCACATCGATATAAGCATAACTCAAATAATATGACAAGTGAAACTTTCACGTCAATGTAAGCGGAACCGACTCGACTCCGCTCCGAAAACCGATAATGTTGCGAACAAAGCAGGAACAAAGATGGGGATGGCTATGGCATTAGCAGGCAAGGAAGCGACGATCGCCGATGTTGTCTCGATTGCCGTCGAGTGCATCGATTGCGGCCGCAACAGGTGGTGGAAGCCGGCCGAGCTCAAGCGGCATGGGGTGAGGCCGGAGACGCCGCTGGCGGCACTTTCGGGGCGCCTGATCTGCAAGGCCTGCCGGGCCGACGGCCTGCCGGGCGCCGCCGTTTCGATCCAGGCAGCCTTCATCGACGACCGGCAGCGGGCCCTGGCCGAGGCGCGGATGCTCAATGGCCGCGAGCCGGAGCAATCGAGGCGGGCTTGAAGGGGAGGGGCGGTGTTCTTCCTTCTCTCCTTGTGGGAGAAGGCGGCCGAGCGAAGCTCGGTCGGATGAGGGGTGTTGGACGGATCGCGGAGTTGAAGACGTAAGGATTTAGAATCGTTCGAATATTTTTAACACCTCATTTCTTCCAACACCCCTCATCCGGCTCGGCGCTGCGCGCCGATCCACCTTCTCCCACAAGGGGAGAAGGGCGCGCGCCAGCGCCGCGTCAATACCCCAGCAATTCCTTGAGCGGGATGACGCGGAAGACGTTCTTGATCGCGTAGCGGTTGAAGGTCAGCGTCTTGGGCGGGTTGTATTGCTCGACGATCAGTTCGGCGGCGGTGCGCTTGACCAGCTTCTTGATGAAGGCCTTGCCGTTGTGCTCGTTCTCCTCGGGCAGCGTCTCGATCACCACATGGTCGCCGGGCACGGCCTCGCGGCCGCCGCAATAGATCATCTCGCCGGGCTCGTAGCGCGGCACCATCGAATCGCTCAGCACGTGCAGCGCAAACACGTTGCGCAGATGCCGGATCCCAGGCGGCCGCTGGACATAGCCGGCCGGCTGGCCGTTGAAGGTGAAGTCGCCATCGTCGCCGCCGACGGCGGTGCCGAGAAGCTGGATATCCATCGGCCCGGCGGGCAGGGGGCCGGGATCGGTGACGATCTCGGCATCGGCGACCGGCCCGGAATCTTCGAGGAAGACGACCTCGCCCTTGCCGAGCGCCACCGGGTCGACGCGCAGGAAGGCGGCGGTCTTCAAAAGGTTCTCGGTCTTGGGCAGGTTGCGCCCGGTTTCCCAATTGCCGACGGCAGCGACATCGGTGTCGTTGTGCTCGGCAATGTGGCGCATCACCAGACCGCGCTGCTTGCGCGCCCGGCGGATCGCCGCCCCGACCTTGACCGACAGTGCAGTTTTCACCATGGCTCCATCTGAGGCATAAGATTCGGTTTCGTCTATGCAAGAATCGCTTGTATTACTGTTTGAGTTATGCTCTTATACGGTCATGCACAAGTCGCTTCACCAGCTTTCGGTCCTCGAATCCGCCCTTCAGCCCGCCGGCAGCGCTCGCCTGGAGGCGGTAGCGCAACCGATCGCCAAGGCCATGCATGTGCCAAACCTTTCCCCTCCGTCGCGGCTGTCCTCCTCCCCGGCCGGGACGATGCCCGAGGCTCGCGCCTCGGATCCGGCAGCGCAAGCGGCCGAAACGGCCGGAGCCGTTCCCCTCACGGCTCCGGCCACGAATTACCCGTCGACCAGCAACGCGGATGCCGAGGTTTCCTGGATCCGCACCGTAGACGGCACGGTCATCGCCTTAGACAAGCGGACCGGCAAGGCAGTGTCCGGCGCAACTAGGCAGGCGGCCGAGATGAAGCTCGATCGTAGCAGGCCACGCGAAGGCTGATCGGCTTTCGAGCCTGAGAGCCGGCGAAGCCGGCGCCGCACACAACCACCCTTGCAGGGAATAAAACATCATGGCCGCCCGCTATTCCGCCTCCGAATTGGAACAAATCGAGAACTGGTTGATGAGCGGGCTGTCGGCCGCGAAGATCGCCACCCGGCTGAGTGCGCTGCGCGGCCGCCCGGCCTCGCGCGCGGCCATCATCGGCATCGTCCACCGCACCGCCCGTCTGCGCGCCATCGGCCTTTCCAGATCCAAAGGCTGGTGTGGCGGCCGGCATGGAAAATCGGCGCCAGAGCCGCCGAATCCCGCCGGCCAAGCAGGGGCGGTACCGGCCGAGCATCACTGCCGCCCGGCAAGGCTGTCAGCCAGGCTGGCGCCGCCGGCCTGGCAGCCGGGTTCGACTCGGATCACCGGGTCCGATGGCGAGCCGCTCGAAATGCCGGCGCCGCGCCCGATCGCCGCCGGCGGCCGCCAGCCACATTTCGTCGCCATGCGCTTCATCGATTGCCTGTTCGACCGCTGCCGCGCGCCGCTCGACACGACGCTGCAGGAGGATGCCGAAAACGATGCCCCCGGCAGTCGCCCCGGTTTGGACATGCTGTGCTGCGGGCTGCGCACAAAGCCTTCGAAAAGCTACTGCGCCTATCACGCGGCGCGCTTCCTACGCACGCTGCCGGCCGAAGCGATTTGAGCCCCGCTGGATGACGGAAATTCGCCAGAGCCCGACGACAGAAAACCAGGAGGACCGAGCCGATGAGCAACAAAACCGCGCAAAAAGCCAAAGCCAGGCTGCCGCGATTGCCGAAGGGCGAGGCCGAGCAGGTGCGCATCCGCAAGGAGATCGGCCATGATTTCGCGCTGAAGGAGGACCGGTTCGGCCGCAAGCGGCTGGCCAAAGGAACGCAGGAGGCGGCGCGCCTCTATGAGGTTTCCAATGACGGCCACACCGCGACCGGCGGCATCGTGCGGGTGCGCAATGTCGACCCGCTGACCGGCCTCACCTCGTTGTCGCGCCAGCAGCGCGAGGCAGGCATGCGCTACCGCCAGGATTTCCGCAACTCGTCCGAGGCAACCGCCAAGCCGATGGCCTGGGCCGAGCGCGTCGACGGCGGCCGCACCGGCAGCGGCGTCGCAGAACACATCCTGTCCGCCGGCCGCGACCATGCCCAGGCCACCAAGGCGCTTGCCCACTGGGAGATCGCCGGCATCGTGCAAAAGGTCTGCTGTGCCGACGCAACGGTCAAGAGCCTGGCCGAACTGGCCGGCGAGCCGCGCGACGTGGTGGTGAAGCTACTCAAGATCGGGCTCGACATATTGGCTGTGCATTACGGCATGATGCTGATGCGCAAGCCGAGGTGAGGAGCCCCGCCGATCCGGCCGGCACTACCGGCCGGATCGATCCGTCAACGACGGCAGACACGGATTCTTTCGATAACCCGGTGGTGATGACGCCAGTGCTTGACGACTTCGGTGTAGCAGCGCCGGTGGTACCGGTAGCGCGGCCTGTAGTCCTCGTCGTAGACATCATAGCGGTAACGGGGAACGTACTCATCGTCGTAATCGGAATACCGATGGTGGCGATAATAATAGTCGTCGTCATAGCCGTTGCCGATGCCGATCGTGACGCTGCCGCCGGCATTCGCCGGGCCAATCACGGAAGCCGCCGAGGCGATGGCGATCACCGAGGCAAGCAGGAGCTTCTTCATAGCTACCTCCTTCTTTAACGTCCCTCTAATAGAAAAACCCTTGAGGGGCAGCCTCGTTCCACAAATTTGCAAGATGCCACGAACCGAGAGCCCTAAATTAGCGCCAGCGGGGCGAAAACGCCTCTGGCGGTGCGCCAGGGTGGGGCCGCCGGCGCAACGTGGCCCCTCCTTCCAAGCCTCATGCGGGTTGTGGTCCGCGCCGTATGTATCCCGTCAAGCAGCGACAATCGGGCGCCGTCGCGTTGCCGACGTTTGCCTACAGAATATGGCCCAATTCCAGCAAAACGAAAGCCGTCGCACCCAGCACAATGAGAGCGTAGGCCGCATAAAGAACAAGCAGCATCACTTCAAAGTCTCGGACGAAACCTGCCGTAATTCTGGTCTCCTGAGGCTCTGCTTTCTCGATGCGCTCGGTTTCCGGATGCTCCGCTGCCACGACGATGCAGACAATCCTGTCGTTTTCGGCTGCCTGTAATATCCGTTCGGCCAGATCGACGGCAATCACTGGATCATCGGCCAGCCGATCTCCCGATAGCCAGCTTTCAGTGACAGTCTGGATTTCATCCTTTCTCACGCACGCATAATTGCGCCGATTAAATTAGGTTCCACTAAAATACCTCAAGATTGCGTCGACCCGATCGCGATGTAACGAGGCGTGACCCCTCCTGGGCGGTGAACTCCCGCCTGAGGCCCGCATTTGTCGACTGTCGAGGCGAATCTCGATCGCCGCATCCTCCGATCAAAGGGCGCTGGCGTCTCCATAGGCTGCTACGGTGCGCCATTGCTGGTAGGTCGCAATGCTAAAGCCACTGCCAAACCTTCATATCGCGAACGCGGCGCCGACATCTTCGGTGCCGACCGGGTATGACGAGGATCGTATGCTTACTTATATCCGGCTGCTCGATGCTTCGGCGGAGGGGACCGATTGGCGTGAGGTCGCCCGCATCGTGCTGCACATTGACCCGGAGCAGGAGCCAGAGAGGGCTTTCCGGGCGTGGGCGACACATCTGGCGCGTGCACGATGGATGACTAGGAAGCGGAATGAGGTTCGCGCCGATCGCATATGAGCGGCGCGAATGACGACCTCACATTTAAGCGGAACTGCCGTCCCGGTCTGGCCGTTGAGGGAGGAGACCAACATGGAAAAGCGCCCAATGACTTATTGGCGAGCCAATTCTCTGGAGCTGTGCTGCCTTCTTGCAGTTCCGCTGTCGCTTCTCTTTACCGTTTTCCTCGCGGGTCTTATCCTTAGCTGACCCCCCGCATGGTTGCTTGGCGAGGGAGCCCGCGTCGGTCAAGGTGGCACCAAATCCCGCCTGAAGGATTTCGGTGGGAAAGGCTGCCGCCGCCGTTACTTCACAGCCGCCGCCATCACATCCGAAAACAGCGCCCGCTCCACCGCCGGCTCCAGCGTCTCGGCGAAGGGCGTCGCCAGGTGGTGGCGGTCGCGGAAGGCAAGCTTGCCGTCGATGAAGACGTGGCAGGTGGTCTGATCGCAAAACCGATCGGTCATGTCGATATAGCTGGCGTTCGGTGTCGAGCGCACGATATCGCGCTCGATCGTTGCGATGTCGTCGTTTGCCGCCATGATCCTC
Organism: Mesorhizobium sp. M0244; assembly: GCF_040321795.1. NCBI lineage: Bacteria > Pseudomonadati > Pseudomonadota > Alphaproteobacteria > Hyphomicrobiales > Phyllobacteriaceae > Mesorhizobium > Mesorhizobium sp. M0244. The sequence continues at coordinate 30,283 of NZ_JAMYSE010000058.1, forward strand.
GGCGTGTCGCATGTCGCCGGCGTCTGGCCCCGCCACAGCGCCCGCGCCACGCATTTGTCGGCGTAGCTTGCATTGTAAGGCACGTCCCTGATGACCGCGACCTTGATGCCGGCCTGGCTGAACGCTCGAAGCGTCCAGGTGAGACCCGTCCGCCACTGCTCCTCCCAATTGGCGTGCTTCAACTCCTCGGGCGATTCCTTCATCACATTGCCGATCGAGAATTCCGAGATCACCACCAGTTGCGGATGGAGCGCGATGATGTCCTTGACCGACTGCTCGCGCCATTGGTCGCACTCGGTGTAGTCGCGCTTCAGCCGCCAGTTCCAGGTCGTCACCCGCGAAGCCCGGCAGGAGGATTTGAGAAAGGTGACGACCCGGAAATTGTTCTTCTCGGCCGCCTTGATCAGCGGCGTCGACCAATGGTCGGCATGCGAGTCGCCGAACAGCACGACCGAGCGCTGGGCATCCTTCTGGCCGAACATGCAAGGCCTCGGTTTGACGGTCTCGAAATCGAGCACGCAGCCGCCGTCGCTCGCGCGCACGGTAGAGAGCTGGGCGGCGCTGTCGGCGATAATGTGCTGTTCTGGGCTGAGATTGTGCTCGGCAAAGCGCGCGTTGCCGTAGGCCGCGACCACGCCGGCGCCGGTCAGCGCAGCCGCGGGCACCAGCGCCCGCGCCGCTCCGGCCATCAGCCAGCCGTTGCGGCGGATCGGGTTCTCGATGAAATGATAGGTGAACATCGACAGAACCAGCGTCAGCGCCGCGCAGGCAAGGCGGTCAAGCGTGGACAGGTTGGGAACCACCATCGCGGCATAGACGATGACCGGCCAGTGCCAGAGGTAAAGCGAATAGGAAAGCCGGCCCAGCCATTGCAGGGGCGACAGCGCCAGCACGGCGCTCGGCAGGTTGCGGCCGCTGCCGCTGAGCAGCAGCAGCACGGTGCCGGCGACAGGCGCAAGCGCATTCACCCCGGGGAAGGGGGAGTCTTCGTCCAACATCAAATAGGCCCAGGCGATCAGCGCCAAGCCGAGGCATGCCTGCAGTGTGGCCAGCAGCGGGCGGTCGCGCCAGATCTTTGCCGGCACCATGGTCGCGAGGCCGCCGGCGGCGAATTCCCAGGCCCTGAGCGGCGAGAAATAGAAGGCCCAGGGCTGCGACACTTCCGTCAGCCAGGCGCAGGCGGCGAAGGAGGCCACGCCGGCGACGCCGATCACGACGATAGCCGTGCGCCTGCGGGGACGCAGCCATGCGGCCAACAAAAGCAGCGCTGGCCATGCCAGGTAGAACTGTTCCTCGACCGAGAGCGACCAGAAGTGGATGAACGGGTTATTGGTGGCATCGGCGGCGAAATAGTCAAACGACCAGCGGATCAGCCAGAGGTTGATCATGTAGGCGGAGGCAAACATGGCGCCTTTCGAATAGAGCGCCTGCTCCTCCGGCGACAGGATGAAGTAACCCGCGAACAGCGTGGCGAGGATGACGAACAGTGCCGCCGGCAACAGGCGCCGGGCGCGCCGGGCGTAGAAGCGCCAGAGGTTCAGCCGTCCGGTCTCGGTGATTTCCGTAACCAGGTGCCGGGTGATCAGATAGCCGGAGATGACGAAAAAGATGTCGACGCCGGCAAAGCCGCCGGGCAGACCGGAGAGACCAAAATGGAAGGCGATGACACCCGCCACCGCCAGCGCGCGCAGCCCTTCGATGTCAGGCCGAAATGATGCCGACACAGTCACCTCGTGCAAGGAATGCCCACCTCGCAGAAGCTCGACCCGATACCCCGATATTGCAATGCAACAAATCTAACGCGGTGCAACATAGGGGGAGGGCGACGGCTCCTCCATCTCCTCACAAGGGCGATTCACTCACGAGAGCGTTTCATATGAGGGCAAAACAAAGGGTGCCGAGGCAATCAAGCCTTTTTCAAAAACTCGGTCTTCAGCACTAGGCCCTTCACCTGCCTGGTGCTGCATTCGATCTCGCCGGGATTGCCGGTGAGGCGAATGTTCTTCACCAGCGTGCCGCGCTTGATCGTCTCCGACGTGCCTTTGACCTTGAGATCCTTGATCAGGGTTACGGAGTCGCCCTCGTGCAGCTCGGTGCCATTGCTGTCTCTTACGATCGCGTCCGTCATGTCAGTCTTTCGTAGGGCCTCGGTGGGGAGGTGGTCGGGCCAGTCCCGGCCTATCCCACGGTCGGCGACAAGGTCAAGCCTGCTGGCTCAAGCGGGCCGTCCGCCAATACCAAATGCGATCGGGCACCCGCGTTGCCGAGGCCAGGTGCATCAGCTATGGACCGGCAGCCATCCCGGCACAATTCAAGACGGAGCCGACCATGACAGACAAGACCATCCTCAAATTCGGCGCCGTCGAAAACGCCGAGGCCGGCGATCTCGCGGGGTGGATCGTGGTCGAAGCCCACCCGACCATGAAGACCGCCGTCCAGCATATTACCGAGGACGGCAAGGTCATGTCGGGCACCTGGCAGGCCACCCCCGGCACCTATCACGCGACCTATAGCGACTATGAGTTCGTCCACATGATATCGGGCCGCATCGTCATCACGCCCGATGGCGGCGCGCCTGTCGAAGTCGGCCCCGGCGATGCTTTCGTGGTGGAAGCCGATTTCAAGGGGACGTGGAAGATCATCGAGCCGGTGACCAAGCACTTCGTCGTCAGGATCGGCTGACGCCGAATAGTGCGATTGACGCTTGCGCCCGACTGAACCGAAGGTCCCAAAACGAAGATGGCGGGCATCTCTGCCCGCCACTGCGATTGTGCTGAACCGACGTGCCTAGTTGGCACCGCCGAGTTGCTTGGTCATCTTGCAGAAATCGTCATGCTCCTTGGCAATGGCCTCGTCGCCGCATTCCTTCATCATCATCGCCTGGTCCTCTTTGGACATGGCCATCCATGCGGTCTTGAATTCGGCCTGCGACTTCATGGTCTTCATGCCGGCATCGGTGAAGAAGGGCGACATTTTCTGCGGATCGTCGAGCGCCGAGGTGCCAGTGGCAGCGCCGGCAAGCGCTGCGCCGGTCATCATCGAAAGCGCCATCGCGCCCATGCAAAGCGTCTTGATGTTCATGATCATTCCTCCTGAGCTGCTGCTTTGAGGTTGTCCATCAGCGATCTACGAAGGAACGGTGTTTTGACCCAAAAGTTCCACGTTCTGGCGCAGACATGGAACAGGATTGCCCGTGACGTCATTAATGCAAAAAATTCTACCATGACTGAATTTTGCCGCGCTGCCGACCAGGGTAATCGGCGTCCAGCTGGGTGAGACGCTGCGAAGTTGCACGCCGGCTCAATATGCCCGATCATGGCGACGGCGGGGCGGAGGTATCAAGTGGCGGCAAATCGTCGAAACGACGCGCACCTGTCGGAGCCCCGGCGGGCGGGCATTGTTTCCGCGGCCAGGGCGCTTCCGCGCACATCGTTGCCCAGCGTAGCGTCGGTCGTGACGGCCGTCGCGGCGCTCTATTTCGGGCGCGAGGTCTTTCTGCCGATCGCAATCGCGCTGCTGCTTACCTTTGCGCTCGTGCCCATGGTGTCGGCACTCAAGCGAGCCGGCATTCCGCGTCTTCCTGCCGTGATCGCCAGTGTGCTCGGCGCATTCACGGTGCTGGCTCTGTTCTCCTTCATCGTCGCCACGCAGGTCAGTGAACTGGCGCAGAACATTCCGCTTTACCAGGCGAATATCCTGACCAAGGTCCGGTCGCTCAAGGAAACCGGCGTCGGCGGCGGCATCATTTCCAGATTGAGCCGGGTGATCGAACGCGTCGGCCAGGAACTTGACAGACCCGAACCTGCACAACCCTCCGCCGATCAGCCTCCGCGGGAGCCGATCCCGGTCGAAATCGTCGCGCGCGAACGACCGCTTGAGGTTCTCCAGAATCTGATCGGCCCGCTGCTGAGCCCGCTGGCATCGGCCGGGCTGATCATCGTGGTCGTCATATTCATGCTGCTCGAGCGGGAGGACCTGCGCGATCGCTTCATACGCCTCGTCGGCTACGGCGATCTGCATCGAACCACCGAGGCGCTGCAGGATGCCGGCAAGCGCGTCGGCCGCTATCTGCTCATGCAATTGGTCGTGAACATCGTCTATGCCGTCCCGATTGCAATCGGACTTTGGCTGCTGGGCATACCCAATCCATTGCTGTGGGGTTTGCTGGCGCTGGCGCTGCGCTTCGTTCCCTATATCGGCCCGGTCATCGCGACGCTGCTGCCTCTGTTCCTGGCACTGGCCGTGGCGCCCGGCTGGTCGCTCGTGCTATGGACCGCCGGGCTTTTCGTGGTCGTGGAACTGATCACCGGCAACGTGATCGAACCCTGGCTCTACGGCTCGCGCACCGGGCTGTCGCCATTGGCCATCATCGTTGCGGCGATCTTCTGGACCTGGCTCTGGGGCCCATTGGGCCTGGTTCTATCGACGCCGCTCACGGTCTGCCTCGTCGTGCTCGGTCGACATGTGCCGCAGTTCGAATTCCTCGACGTTCTGTTCGGCAACGAACCGGTGCTTGAACCGCACGCCCGGCTTTACCAGCGGCTACTGGCCGGCGATCCCGAGGAAGCGACCGACCATGCCGAGGAGATGCTGGAGGAAGAATATCTGGTCGAGTTCTATGACAAGGTCGCGATTCCCGCACTTCTGCTGGGGGAGCAGGACCGTGTGCGTGGTGTGCTGAGCGATGAGCAAAGACAGCAGGTCGCAGGCAGCGCGCTGACGATGGTGGCGAACCTCGGCGACAGCGCGCAGGAGGAGGCGGAAGAGGACGACACGGCCGCGGCCGCGGACAGCGGCTCACGCGAGGACAAAGAGGTTCAGGGCGGGGACGACACCGAACTGCCGGATGGCACGGGCATGTCGGTGCTGTGCGCCGGAGGGCGCGGCGAACTTGACGACGCCGCTGCCGCCATGCTGGCACAGGTGCTCGAAGTCCAGGGCGCCACGGTGTTGAGAGCGAGCTTCGCCGATATGGAACCGGGGAGCATTCGCCGCCTTGAGCTCGACGCCGTCGATACCGTCGTCGTCGGATTTTTGAACCGGGATTCCGTCAAGCACGGCCGGTTCCTGGTCCGTCGGCTGAAACGCGCCAAACCAAGGTTGCGGGTGGGTATCGTGTTGTGGTCGGAACCCGACAGCGACAACCAGGAAGCAGCCGCCAAATTGGCCAATGAGATCAACGCCGATTTCGTCGCACACGGCATGGTCGGCGCGGTGCTCGGCGCGTTGTCCAGCAATCCGCCGGTGGCGCTGAAGATCGCCGCCAAACGCCGCATGCGCCGTCTGGCGCCTGCACGCAAGAAAGAGCCGCTCGCCGCGGCAAAATGAGCGCGGCCAAGGACGGCGGCAGGTGGTGTTGTTATTACCGTTTTCGCGAAAACGGTAATAACGAAGCGGATCAGGTGTCTTCGCAAGGGTCGCGCTGAACCGTCCGAACGGAACCGCGACGAACGGCGCGTATCCTTCACACCGTCCAGAAATAGCGCACGGTATGGAAGAAGACCGGGGCGGCGAAGACCAGGCTGTCGGCACGGTCCATCATGCCGCCATGGCCTTCGATCAGGTGACCCCAGTCCTTGACGCCTTGATCGCGCTTGATGGCGGAGGCGACCAGCCCGCCGAAAAATCCCATCAGGCAGGCGACCAGAGCGACGCCGGCTGCCTGCAGCGGCGAAAACGGCGTCAGGAACGACAGCAGCGCGCCGAGCAGGCTCGACGCCGCCAGCCCGCCGACCAGTCCCTCCCAGGTCTTCGACGGCGAGACCGTCGGCGCCAGGAGATGGCGGCCGAACAGTTTTCCGAAGATGTATTGCAGCACGTCGCTGCCTTGCACGGTGATGATCAGGAAGGCGATCAGCAACAGGTTGCGGCCTTCGAAACCGGGCACCTCGAGCGTCAGCAGCGCCGGCACGTGGCTGACGCAGTAGACCGAGATCATCACGGCCCATTGCTGCGCCGAGACCCGCTCGAGAAAGCGTTCGGTGTCGCCGTGCAGTGCTGTGATCGCCGGCATCAGCAGGAAGCAGTAGACCGGGATGAAGATGGTGAAGAGACCGTACCAGGCGGTCCACACCAGCCAGTACTGGAACGGGATGACGATGCCGAACATGCCGAGCAGCACCCAGTGGTCGCTGCGGCGGCTGTGTGTCAGCGTCACGAATTCGCGCAGGGCGGCGAAGGAAATCAGCGCGAACAGGATGGTCATGCCGGTGCGGCCGAAGAAGAAGGCGACAGTGATCGCCACCACCATAACCCACCAGGCATTGATGCGCTGGGTGAGGTTGACCAGCGTCGGCGATAGCGGCTTCGGCGCGCGCCATGACAACACGCCGGCGACGACGCTTGCGGTGATCAATACGCAAAGCAGGCCGACGATCAGAATGAGGGTTTCGTGCATCATCGGGAGCATTTTACCCTGGTCCTCAATCGTCTCGTTGCGGCCGGGGGTTCAGCGCTAGCAGCGTTTCGCGGGCGCGGTCGAGAAAGGCACGGCGCTCCTCACCCGGTTGAATGGCGATCGGCGCGCCGAAGACGACGCGGCAAAGCAGCGGCACCGGCACGAATTGCCCCTTGGGCAGCACCCGGGACATGTTCTCGATCCAGCACGGGATGAGTTCGACATCGGGCCGCGCCATCGACAGATTGTAGAGGCCGGAGCGGAACGGCAACAGCGGTTCGTCGGTCATGTTGCGCGTGCCTTCGGGAAACAGGATCAGCGAATGGCCCTGGTCGAGCACCGACAGCATGATCGAGATCGGGTGCTGCGTTTCATCCGTCCACTGCCTGTGGATCAGCACGGAAGACAGCATGTCCTCGGCAATGAAACGGCGCAGCCGCGTCTTGCCCCAATAATCGGCGGCCGCCACCGCATGGGTACGGGCGCGTTCCTTCTCGCTGAGGCAGGCCGACAGCAGGATGAAATCGCCGTGGCTGGCGTGATTGGCGAAGTAGATGCGCTGCCGGTCCGACGGCTGGCTGCCGTTCCAGATCGGCCGCACGCCGGTGACCGCCCAGGCCAGCGCCGACAGGCCGACCGAGGTCACGGTCTGCAGCAGGGTACAAGTGTTGGCGCGAAGGCGAAGCTTTGTCATGGACGGGCTCAAAGGAATGCCGCGATGACCGAGGTGGCCGCGAACAGGCCGAACGCGATGCGCTGCTTGGCTAGCAGGCGGCGCGTGCCCGCTATCCGCTGGTCGAGCGAGCGGCCGCCGGCAGCCGTGGGTTTCAGCCGCATGCGCGCCAGCACATCGTCGATCGCGGCACCGCCGCCTGCCTCGCTGGCGTGGCTGGCCATCAGCCGGAACAGCAGGGCATCGAACAAAAGCAGGGCCGAGAGAATAAGCGTGGCCACGGCACTCGCCGCGGTGATCAGCCAGGCCGCTGCCGACAGCGATGATGTTTGCGGCGCGGCCGCCAGGCCGATGACCGGCGCCGCCAGCAGGGCAGCAGCCACCAGCAGCAGCGGCCATGCCACCTGCACCATCAGCCCGGCAGCGAAGGCTTCGGCGCTGTCACGATAGGCGGTCATGCCGGCGCGTCCACGCCAAGATGCACAGGCCGGCCCGCAGCGGCGAGCTTGCCTCGCGCCTGATCCGGCGTGTCGGCCCGGCCGCTGGCGACCAGCCAGTCGGCGACAACGGCGGCTCTGAGCTGGAAGCCAAGCTCGCAGCAGACCAGCACCGTGTCCTGGCCCCGCGCCGTCTCGATCGCCGCCACCGCTTGCGCACGCGCCTCCGGCGATGGCGGCAATAGATCGACCATGGCCACGCTCACCCAGCGGATCGAGGCGCCGCGCGGTCTTTCCAATTCGCCGGCAAGGTCGATCACCGTGCCGAAAGCGTCGGCCTCGGCGGCGGTCGGAAAGCGGCCGAGGCAAACGCCGTCGGCAATGATGATTTTCGCCGGAAGCTTTCGCGTCCACGCCCACACATTGACCTTGGCGCCAACCCGGTAGGGCCAAAGCAGGAGATGGCTGGCCAGCGACACGCGGCCATCGGTTGTTTTCTGGAACACCCTGGCGCCGGCGCCGGCATAAGTGAAAGCGACAATGGCCAGCGCCAGTGCCGGCCACAACAGGATGAGCCACAGGGCCGAGACCAACGCGCCGGCAGCGGCGCCAGCCAGCGCAAGGGTTGCGCCAAGCGCATAGAACAGTGCCAGCCGCCGCGCTTTCGGGTCAGCAGTCGGGCGGAAGCCGGCGAACGGCAGCTCGCCGTCGCGCGGAAACAGCCACAGGGCGAAAAGGCCGAGCAGCGCGCCGGTCGGAATGTCGATGAAATGGTGCTGCCACGTCGTCAGCACCGAGGCGCCGATCAGGAAACACCAGACATGCCAGGCGACGCCGGCGATGCCGGTCAATCTGTGACGCCAATGATCCCAGATGATGACCAGCAGCGCGATGTGCAGCGACGGCGCCTGGTTGAAGGGTTTGTCAAAGCCGCCGAGTACGGCGAACATGAAACCGGGCAGGCCGCTTGTCGCGGGGCGCACGAAGGTCGCCGTCAGCGGGAACAGGATGAAGCAGGCGACGGCGACGATCTGCGCCGTGAGATAGCGGCCGGCGAGGCGGTCGACGCCGCTCTTTGAATTGTTCAACAGCAGCGACACGCCGTAGAACAGGTTTATCGACCAGTATGGCACGATCGTCCAGGCGAGGAATGGGATGCCGCGCTCCCAGCCGAAGACGATGCTGCCGACATCGTCGCGCTGCGACGCCAGCCAGTTGGCGAAACCGTAGGTCGCGTAGAAGAACGGCGCCAGAAATGCCAGCCACAGGGCGGCGCGCAGGACCATCCCGGCATAAGGCTCACGCGGCAACGCCGGAAGGGCAGGGGCATCGCGAGGCAAGGCAGAGGCAGGCAAGTCCATGCTCAGACGCGCCGTGCGACCGAAACGGTGAAGATACCCCACTGGTCGATGCGCTGGTCGAGTTTCTCGAAACCGGCGGCTGTCACCAGCTGGTCCATCTCGGCCTGCGTGCGCCGACGCATCACCCAGGCCTGGCCGCCGCGATGCGAGGTCAGGCTGCGCGCGATCATCTCGAGCTGCGGATGCCAGGGCTGGTTGGTGTAGACGAGCAGGCTTCCCGGCTGCATGGCGATGGCCAGTCCGCCGAGCGAGCGGGCGATCATGGCATTGTCGGAAAACAATTCGTAGAGCCCCGAGACGATGGCGAGATCCGGCGCCGGGTCGCGCCCGGCCAGCATCGTGGCGTCGAAGGCGTCACCTTGATGGAACGAGACGCTCGCCGGCAGCTTGCGCTCGGCGATCAGCTTGCGGCCGAGCGAGACATTGAGCTCGGAGAAATCCTGCAGCCGCACGCTCGCCGGCGGCTCGGCGCATTTCTGCACAGCGTCGAGCACATAGCGGCCATGACCGGCGGCGATGTCGACGATATGGATCGGTCGGCCGGCGGCCCTGAGCGTGGCGGCAGCGCGGCCGATCAGCTCTTCGAGATGCAGCTTGCGCTGGCGGATGCCGCGCCAGCCGATGGCATCGAGAAAGGTCCGGTCGATCATGCGGCCGACGGGGCTGATGCCCCGCGCCTCATTTTCGTAGACATAATCGAGTGTCGAGCCGGAATCGAAGCCGGTGGCGATTCCGGTATTCATGCCCGACGACAGCCAGGCGCCCATGCGGATCGAGGCGCGGCTCATTGCCCAATAGAGGCCCCTGGGCGACAGCAGCGGCAGCGGCGAGGCCAGCCGGTCGGCCTCGTCGCGCGTGTAGCCGGCGTGGTCGGCCTCGGTCAGGTCGATCGGCTTTTCCGGCGCCGCGAATTGCTTTTCCAGGAAAGGCCTGATCAGGTCGAGTGCCTTGTGGCGGTCGCGCTCGCCCAGCGTGTCGTGGAAGAAGCCGGGCAGCACATGCCGCTCCTTGGCCGGGCTCGCCAGATTGACGAAAAACGCGTGCTGCGGTCCATGCCGCACTACCCAGTCGCTGCCGGAGACCAGAACCTGTGTCGGCACGGTGATGGCGCGGGCGTCGGCGACGATGCGCGCGGCGTGGTCGTAGAGCTCGACCAGGATGTTGGAGGCGATCGGCCGCGTGATCAGCGGATCGGCGTCGAAGGATGCGATGCGCTCAGGATCATGCGTCAGGAATTTCGCCTTGACGTAGGAATTGACGAAGAAGCGGCCCTTGATCTTCTGCCAGAACGCAATGCCTTGCTTGGCGAAGGGGACGTAGAGCTTGACCGAGAAGGCCGGCGAGGCCAGCACCAGGGCGCGAATGTCGGGCGCATAGTCATGCACCCAGGCGGCAGCAAGCACGGCGCCGAAGGATTGCGCAATCAGCGCAATGTCGCGCTGGCCAAAACCGTCACTGCCGATCGCGCGCACGAAGCAATCGATGTCGCGCACCAGCGCGGCAAACGACGGCGCATAGCCGCGTTCGCCGGCGGAGCGGCCATTACCGCGCGCGTCCCAGGCATAGAAGGCGTGGTCGGGCATCTGGAGCTCGTCGATGAGATGCGCCATGCGGCCGCCATGCTCGTGGCCGCGATGGAACAGCAGGATGGCGCCCTTGCGGTTTTCCGACAGCGCCGGCCAGTAGCGGTAAAAGATCTCGGTGCCGTCATGGCTCTTGAAGCTGCGCTCCTGCGCCACCCGCTCGACATTGGCCGGAGCCACGGCGGCAATCTTCTGTTGGTGAAGCATGTTTTCATCCCCTGGCGAGGTCGGCCCCTTGGCGAGACCGGAATTCAACTGCCGCTCCCGTTAAGGCCGCTGCGTATCCGGTTGATGGCGGTCACCAGCGAGAGTGTAGCCATGGCCGGAAACACAAAGGGCGCGGCCGCCTCGATCCACACGCCGCAGGCGACGAGCACGGCAAGAATGCCAAGCGCCAGCGCGCGGTCACTTTTGCCGAACGGGCCGGCATAGTTGCGCCCGGTTCCGGCTGCGATGCCGAGCACACCGGCGAATTCCGCAATCACCGCCGCGATAGCAAATGCGACGACGCCCCAGGCAGGAAAAATGACGGCAAAGGCCAGGATCAAAGCGAGATCGGAGACGACATCGCAGAGCTCGTTGAGATACATGCCGAGCTTCGAGGCCTGGCCATGTTCCCTTGCGAGCATTCCGTCGATGGCATTCAGCGCCATTCGCATAAACAGCACGAGCGGCATCAGCAGGAAGATCGCACGGTGGCCGACAAGGGCTGCCACCACCAGGCCGGTGGCGAGCGAGAGGGCAGCGGCCAGCAGCGTGATCTGGTTGGCGGTGATGCCGGCCCCGGCCAGGCTGTCGGCAAGCGGCCGCAGCCTAGCCTGGAAGGCCGGTTTCAGCGCATAAAGTGTCGGCATGTGCGGAACCCCCCGGCCGCGGTGCAACTAACGTCAGCGAGGATGGTCAATTGGCGCACAAGACGCAAGGGCGGCGCCCACCACTTTTCGATATCCGGTTGGGTCGGCGTTAGCTTCCGCTGTCGCCACTGTCGCCCGGGAACACAGTGAGCAAACTTTGTTCGGCCGCCGCCCAGGCGCGACTATGGAAACGCCGCAGGATGAGAATGCATATGGCGAAGACCAGCAGCCCGCAAATCACGCCGGGCGTCATGCCCCCGCCAAACGCGGACTTTACAACGATGCCGGTGAAGACGCCGGCGATGGCGCCATTGATCGTGCCTACCATCCCCGCGGTGGTCATGAAATATTGCAGCGGCGAAGGTCTGAGGCCCTTGTCGACCAGCACCGCCGAGGGACCGTCATGCGTGGAATTGACAAGGTATTTTTGCACGGCCGGCGCCAGCTCGACGAAATAGTGGCGGATCCGGGCCATGCCGCGGGCATGCACCATGTCCTCGATGGCAACCTGCACAGCGCGCACGAAGGTGACCAGGCCGATGAAGAAAAGGCAAGGCAGCAAGATCAGGCTGAACAGGATGAACGGCCTGCCCATCTCCGTGACCTGCGCGACGAAGGACAAGGCAATCGTTGCGCTCGAGACCGAGGTCAGGAACAGATCGGCTCGCTGGTTGGCTTCCTGAATGGTCGCCGCGCGGGCGTTTTGCAGCACGAAATGCTCGGTGGTCAGGCATTGCAGGGCCTGCTGCGCTTGATCTGGCGGAACCGGAGCGTCGGGAGAACGGGTCATCGACATTTGCCCCCTTCTGTCAGCCGCAACCGGCGGACAGAAGGGGGCGTCGCCCTGCGAGCTGTCAGGTCTTGCCGATGGCGATGCGCTTGGCCTTAGCCTGAGCG